>JADGHI010000649.1 GCA_019689515.1 Acetobacteraceae bacterium
GGGCGGGGGTTAGATCGCGTAGGCCGGCGCGCTGGGGGGCGGCGTCGAGGCGCTGTCGGCGCGGCATCGGGGCGGCCGCCGGGCCGGGGCGGCGCCGGCGCGACGAACTTCCGTTGTCGCGCGGCGCGCACCTCCGCGGTTGGAAGTTGACGGCCTTCACGGCAGCAAACTTCCAACGCGATTCGCGCGGGCGCGGAGGATTGGATCTTCACCGCACCGGGCGCGGCAAACTTCCAATCGCTCGCTGACCTGCGCGACGACATCGGCGGTTTGCCGCAGAGGGTGCGGCGCTGCGGGGCGGGGCTGATCGAGCTGGTTGAACCCGCACGCGCCTTGGTTCGGGCAGTTCACTGGCGGGGCCGCGGTGCCGGCCGATGGCGGGGGCTCGTCGGGATGCTCACCGTGCTCGCGTTGCGCCTCGAGTGCCGTTTGCCGCGGGGCCGCGGCTCCTCGTCCGATACCTCATCCGCCCGTGTCTCCGAACAACGCCCGCGCCAACTGCACGAGCAACGCTTCGGGCGTGTGGATGAGCTGATGCCAGGTGACGCGGATCACGCGGTAGCCGGCGGCGGCCAGAGCGAAGTCGCGCCGCCGGTCGGCCGCGACGCGTCCGCTCGTCGAATGGAAGGACTTGCCGTCAATCTCGACGATCAACTTCTCGCGGCGCCAGACGGCGTCGACCTCGTAGCCGGCGACGGCTGCGTTCGTCTCGGGCGGGTGGATGCTCGCCTTGCGGATGAGCGCCAGGAACGTCCGCTCGGCCCTGGAGCGCGTGACCGTCGAGTCGGCGCTTCCGAGCAGCGCCCGCAGTCGTGCGGTGCCGCGATGAGCGGGGTACCGTTTGACCATCTCGCCCAGCTCGGCCGGCGTGGTCAGGCGCATTCCGAGCGCTTCGACGGTCGCCTTCTCGAGATCACGGGCGGAGACGGTCCCCGCGAGATCGAGCAGCGTGCGTGCGGGGGTGGTCTGCCGGATGCCGTCCACCGTCGTGATCTCGTCGGGCCGAATGTCGCGGATCCAGTGGATGCGGATGCCGGGTCTGCGCCGGTCGCCGCGGGAGAGGATCACGTGGACGGGGGAGTCGGTGCACTCGGCGGGAGCGAAATTGCGCAGGCCGGCGGCGGTCTGGTGGCTTACCGCAGCCTCCACACCGCACGCAAACAGCGCTGCCAGCGCCCGGCCCTGCGCCGAGACAGGAAGCCCGACCGCATACACGCCGCGGTGCAGCGGCACGAGCAGCTTGCACGCGATCCGATGGCTCACCGTGTCCGGCGGAACGCCGGCTGCGAGCAGTTGTGCGCGCGTGACCACGCCGTGTTGCGTCGCGGCGAGGCCCAGGATCGCTTCGGTCGCGGCGGAGTGGCGGAGTGTCGCGGGCACGGTTGCACCCGTCCCGCGCGGCAAGGACGACCTGCCCGCAGGCGTGGCGCGGGGCGCCCGGACGGGGTTGCCCATGGTTCGTTCTCTATCCGGTGGCTCGGGCCTCGCGCACAGCAACCAGACCGCGGCGCCACCGGCGTGAACACGGTCGCGTCCGCGATCATCCTCGTGACCGATGCGTGCGAAGCCGGGGCAACGCCATAGCCGGTGCGGACACTGTCGGCACCCGGCGTCCGGTCATCGGTGACGCCTGGCCTGTTCCGGTCACCCGCGCGAGAGCGGGAGGGCGTCGAGATGCAAGTCCACCGCAAACGTCCATACTCGACGGTCGCGCGTTCTTGTTCGATGGTAGATTACCGCGTCCGGCGCGGCCAACTTCCAATGTGGCGATGGGGAAGGCGGGAGGGTGGAAGTTTGCCGCACCCGCCGCGGCGAACCTCCAACGCATCGCTGACTCGAGCGACGACATCGGGGCGTTGCGGCACTGCCACGGCCGACTGCCGGCGGGAGCCCGCCACCGCTGCCCTCATCCCCGCCCGGGCCGGGAGGCGCGGCGCGGTGGCGGCCGCCCGGACCCCGCGCCGCCCGCGCCTCGACCCGCGCGCGCGGCCGGCAGATGGGTATTGCCGGCGCCGGTTGAGCGGGCCACTCGATGTGAGCGGGCCACTCGACGTGAGCGCGCCACTCGACGTGGGCGCGCCACTCGACGTGAGCGCGCCACTCGACGCGGCCGCGCCACGCGACGTGGCCGCGTTCCCGTGCTCCCGGTCTCGAGCACCGCGCTCATCCGCGCCCGTCTTTGACCCGCCCGCGAGTCCCGCCGTAGAATCCCGACCCGGATACGCAACAGAATCCAGCCGCAGGGAGCCGGACGATGACGGAACAGCGGAGCGACGCGGCGCCCGCCGGGAACGAGCCACGCGCTGTGAGCACACTTGGGGGCCAGGCGCTATGCGCGCCCGCCAAGAACTCCCCACGCACGCAGCGCACGGCAGCAGCTCGTGCGCGCGGCCGCGCCCGGGTCCTCACTGACGCCCTCGCCCGCGGCGCTGCGTCGGGTGGGAGTGAGGGCGCGGGTGCGGGCGGGATCGCCGGCGCCCTGATTTGCGCTGCCTCCCTCGCCCTCGCCCTCGCCCCGGCCCAGGGGGGGGGGCGGGCCCCCCCCCCCCAT
>JADGHI010000650.1 GCA_019689515.1 Acetobacteraceae bacterium
CACCAGCCGGTCCCCCGGACGCGCCCGAGGCGTGATCTGGGATCGCCCGGCCCGGAATCGGCGGCGCAGCCCGCCCCCCTGCCCCGTGTCGGCCTGACCGTGGTCAAGCCGGCAAGAGGCCAAGCCCTTCCGAGGCAGACATTCACGCCCCGGCTGTTTCCACCCAGGGCGATCGCGGCCCAGCCGGGCCGGGCGTCACCACGGCGCAAGCCGCCCCCTCAGTGGGACCGACCCGCGCTTCCTTTCCGCCCCGGGCTCCGGCAAGATTACCGCCGATGCACGACGCAACGCTTGCACCACCGCCTTCCGCTCACGGGCATGGCGCCCCGGTGCATCCGTGCGCGCCGCACCGGACTGCGCTGGCCCGATCTCCCTTCGCGGAGCCCTCGCCATGACCCAGCCGATCCTGCGCACGGCCGCGCGCCCCCTGTTGCTCGTCTTCGCTCTCCTGGCCGGACTTCAGGGATGCAGCAGCGGCACCGCGGAGCACAGGCGTAGCTGGTCGTGGGAGGACGACGCGCGGCCGAGCTGGCTGCCGCCCCCGCAGGACCGCTACCCCGGCCAGCGCCTGCCGGACGACGGCTTCCGCGACCACCTCGCGCGCCTCGCCCCCGAAGACGCCGCCCGCGCAGCGGCGCCGCCGTCCTGAGGCCACAGCGGGGCGCCGGCTCGCGTTATCGGCTCCCCTCGGCGCGGCGCGGCGGATCCTCCGCCTCGATCAGCGCGAGCAGGCCCTCCAACAGCTGCACCGGGGTCGGCGGGCAGCCGGGGATCACCAGGTCCACCGGCAGGGAAGCCTGCGCCCCGCCGGGCTCGATCGCGTAGCTGCCCTTGAACACGCCGCCGTCCACCGCGCAGTCGCCGACCGCGACCACCCAGCGCGGCGCGGCCATCGCACCGAGGGCCAGTTCCACCGCCTCGCGCAGGTTGCGGCAGACCGGGCCGGTGACGAGCAGCACGTCGGCGTGGCGCGGGCTTTCGACGAAGCGCAGGCCGAAGCGTTCGAGGTCGTGCACCGCGCCGCCGTCGAGCGCCGCGAGCTCCAGCTCGCACCCACCGCAGGAGCCGGTGTCCACGACGCGGATCGCGAGGCTCCGACCGAGCCGGGCACGCCCCGCCGCCTCCAGCCGCCGCGCGAGCAGCGCCACGGCCTCGGCCGGCACCGGCGGCGCCGGCTCCGCGAAGGGCGGCGAGAGAAGGGCGCGCAGCCCCCGGCGCATCCGGTCCATCACAGGTCCACCCCACTGGCGGAGCAGTTGAAGGAGCGCTCGCAGAGCGCGAGGTCGGCAACATCGCCGGCCGCGATCGCCGCCTCCAGCAGCGGCCAGTGCAGCCAGGAGGGATCGCGCAGGAAGGCGCCGACGATCAGCCCGCCATCGTCCAGGCGCAGCCAATGCAGGCACTCGCCGCGGAAGCTCTCGACCAGGCCGATGCCCTCGCCGGCCTGGCCGTCGCTGCCCTGGGGCAAGGGACGCATCAGCATGGTCTCGCCCTCGCCGACCGCGGGCAGGTCGGCGAGCAGGGCGCGCGCGAGGCGGGCGGAACCGGCCAGTTCCTCGATCCGCAGCCCGAGGCGCGCCGCCGCGTCGCCCGCCTCGTCGAGCACGATCGGCGGCAGCAGGGGCAGGGCATCGTAGGGCGCGGCACAGGCGGCGTGGCGCGCGTCGAAGCCGCGGCCGGAGGCACGGCCGACCACGCCGCCAGCGGCAAAGCGGGCGGCGAGCGCCGGGTCCACGCGCCCGAGGCCGGCGAGCCGCGCGCGCAGCCCGCCATGCTCGCGCACGAGCCGCGCCAGGTCCGGCTGCACCGCCTCCACCGCCTCCAGCACCGCGAGGATGGCAGCGGGACCGGACGGCGCGATGTCGATCGCCACGCCGCCGGGCAGCACGCGGTCCATCATCAGGCGGTGGCCGAAGGCCCGCTCGGCCGCGCGCAGCGCACCCTCGCGCAGGGCAAGGCAGTGCGTGGCCGGGCGTTCGAGGCCGAGGGCAGCGAGCATCGCCGCGGCGTCGCGCAGGTGGTTGTGGATGCGCTCCACCTCCAGCATGAGCGCGCGGAGGTGCTGCGCGCGCGGCGGCGGTGCGACGCCCGCGGCGGCCTCGGCGGCAGCGGCGAAGGCCCAGGCATGCGCGACCGTGGAATCGCCGGCGAGGCGGGCGGCGAAGCGGGCGGCGGCGCGCGGGCTCTTGCCCAGGATCAGCGACAGCGTGCCCTTGTGGGTGTGGCCGAGGCGGTGCTCGGCGCGCAGAACCGCCTCGCCGCTCGTGTGCAGGCGCAGCTCCGTGGCCTGCGCGATGCGGCCGCGGATTGGGCCGAGCGGGATCTGCCGCACCCCGGCGCCGTGGACGGTGAGGAAGTCCGGATGCGGCGGCAGGCCCGGCGGGCGCAGACTCGGGCGCGGCCTGGCGAGCGGCGTGCGGACGGGCCAGCGCCCATGGTCCAGCCAGGGGCGGAGGTCGGTGCCGCCCTCGGCCTCCAGGCCCCAGAGGTCGCGGATCATGCGCTCGAACCAGGCAGCGGCGGGGCGTGCGGGGGAG
>JADGHI010000651.1 GCA_019689515.1 Acetobacteraceae bacterium
GTCGCGCCGGTCCCCGGCAAGGCGTCGAACGGATCCCCCATCGCGGCGCGACACTCCCCCGCACCGCGCCGCCCGGCAACCCCTGCGGCTCTGCCCCATCCCCGATCCGCACCAACACTGACCGCCGGCGGAACGTCTCGCATCCGCCAGCCCGCCGGGCCGTTACTACCTGTGTCCCGCGCCAATCCAGTCCGGGTTGGGCAGGACGGAGGAGAGGGGGCCGATGTCCGCGATCAGGGCCTCGCAGATCGAGGAGCACATGCCAGTCCTGGGCTCGGACGGCGGACCGATCGGCACGGTGGACCGGGTGGAGGGCAGGCGCATCACGCTCACCCTCTGCGGCGAGTGGACCGGCAGCGGCCGGCATCACGTCCTTCCGCTGGACGCGGTCGCCTCCTGCGACGGCGGCCAGGTGCGGCTCACCATGCCGGCCGAACAGGCGAGGCAACAGATCCTGCGGGGCGCGATGGAGCCGGACCGCCGCTCACCCGGCATCGAGCGCTGACGCTCGGATCTGCATCCCGGCCGGTGAAGACGGCGGCTGGCCCCCCCCGGTCACGCGCTCGTGCCGACTTGCCACTTGTTGGAACGATCTGCCCCGCCTTTGATTCCTGACGGGATGGAGCGCCGCAGCTCCCCGCCGCGGCGCAGGCCCGGGAGGAATCGTCCATGATCCGCAGGACCGTCGCATTCGGCCTTGCTGCGGCAGCGCTCGCCGCCGTCTCGGGCGCGGCCGTGGCGCAGCAGCAGCAGGTGCCCGGCTGGGCCCAGGGCCGGCCGCCCGAGGCGGCCAGCTCGCGGCTGGCGCCGCACGCGCCGCGGCTGACCGTCACGCCGCCGGACCAGGTGCCGGTCTCGGCGCTGCGCGTGCCGGCCGGCTTCCGCGTCGAGCTCTGGGCGCACGGCCTGCCTGGGGCGCGCATGATGGCGCTCGGCCAGAACAACACGGTCTTCGTCGGCACCCGCACGATCGGGCGCGTCTATGCCGTGACGGAGGAGGGCGGGCAGCGCCGCGTGCGCACCATCGCCGAGCGGCTCAACCAGCCCAATGGCGTCGCCTTCCGCGACGGCAGCCTCTACGTCATCGCGATCAACCGCGTGCTGCGCTACGACGGCATCGAGGGCAAGCTCGACAACCCCGGCACGCCGACGGACCTGACGAGTGCCTTCAACCTGCCGTCGGAGGAGCACCACGGCTGGAAATTCGCCGCCTTCTCGCCGGACGGGCGGCTCACCATGAACATCGGCGTGCCCTGCAACATCTGCGAGTTCGACCGCGACCGCTACGCGCTGATCGTCTCCTTCCGCCCGGACGGCTCGGACCGGCGGGTCGAGGCGCGCGGCATCCGCAACAGCGTGGGCTTCGACTGGCACCCGCAGACGCGCGTGCTCTACGCCACCAACAACGGCCGCGACTGGGCCGGCAACGACACGCCACCCGACACGCTGCACCGCATCCGGCAACCCGGCGAGGACCACGGCTTCCCGTTCTGCGTCGGCGACTGGAACGACCCGGCCGTGCCGCGCCGCCAGTGCAGCGAGTTCGTCGCGCCCGTCGCCTCGCTCGGGCCGCACACCGCCCCGCTCGGCGCGCGCTTCTACACCGGCACGATGTTCCCGGAGCAGTACCGCAACCAGCTCTTCGTCGCCCGGCGCGGGTCGTGGAACCGCGAGCGGCTGAACGGCTACGACGTGGTGGTGGTGCCGTTCGACGGGCAGGGCAACGTGACCGGCGTCGAGCCCTTCCTCACCGGGCTGCTGGACGAGACGAACCAGCGCTTCCTCGGCCGGCCGGTGGACGTACTGCAGCTGCGCGATGGCTCGCTGCTCGTCTCGGACGAGCAGAACGGCGCGATCTACCGCATCTCGCGCGCACAATGACGTTGCCGGGAAAGGCACGGCGCGCGGCGGCGGTCCTCGCGGCCGCCGCCTTCCTTTGCGTGGCGGGCGCCGGGGCGGCGGGCGCGGCCGGCGGCGACTCCGCGCGCGGCGCGGCGCTGGCGGAGGAGCGCGGCTGCGGCGGCTGCCATGGCGAGCGGGGGCGTTCGCTGACCGAGAACGTGCCCTCGCTGGCTGGCCAGCCGGCCGAGACCGTCGTGCTCAACATGATCCTGTTCCGCGAGAGGCTGCGCGATGCGCCGCCAATGCCCGACCTCGCGCAGGGCCTGAGCGACGCGCAGATCGAGGACCTGGCGGCGTTCTACGCCTCCCTGCCGCCGGGTCCGCCGGAGGACCGCGGCCCGCCCGACCCGGCTCGGCTGCGTGAGGGCGCGATGCTGGCCGAGCGGCTGAATTGCGGCGTCTGCCACCTGCCGGACCACAGCGGGCAGAACCAGGTCCCGCGCCTCGCCGGACAGCGCGAGGACTATCTGCTGCTGAGCCTCAAGGGCTATCGCGACGGCACACGCCGAGGAACGGATACCAACATGAACGCCGTCGTCTATGGGCTGAGCGACGCGCAACTCGCGGCACTGGCGCACTACCTGGCGCAGGCGGCCCCCTGAACGCCCGTCCGGGCGGCCGGGGCGCCCCCGC
>JADGHI010000028.1 GCA_019689515.1 Acetobacteraceae bacterium
CCGCGCCTGATCGTCCTCGACGAGCCGGAGGCCGGGCTCGACGCCTCGGGCCGTGCCGCCTTGCGCGACGGAGTCGCGGCGGCGCGCGCCGCCGGGGCCGTGGTGCTGCTGGTGACGCACGAGCCCGCCGCCTGGAGCGACGTGGCAGACGGCGTGCTGACGATCGGCGGCGCTGCGCCGGGCTGGCGTGCGGAAGAGTCCACGCAGCGGCGGGGAGAGAAAGAATGAGCGCGACCGCGGCGGACAGGCTGGAGGCCGAGCTCGACACCGTGCTGCCGGCGCCCTCGCTTCGCCGGGTCGCGGCGGTCTCGCTGCTCGTGCTGGCGATCGGGTTCGGCGGGCTGCTGTTCTGGGCGGCGGTGACGCCGCTCGAGCGTGCCGTGGTCGGCGTCGGCGCGCTGGTCGCCGAGGGGCGGCGGAAGACCATCACGCTCCTCGAGGCCGGCATCCTGCGCGAGCTGCTGGTGCGCGAGGGCGAGCGCGTCGCGGCGGGCCAGCCGCTGCTCCGCCTCGACACGACGCAGGCCGAGGCCGCGGCCAACCAGGCGCGCGCGCAGGTGTGGGCGCAGTCCGCCCGCATCGCCCGCCTGCGCGCGGAACTTGCGGAATCGCGCGAAATGACCCCGCCCGAGGGCGCGGACGCCGCGGCCGCGGACCCCGCCATCGCCGCGCTGCTGGAAGCCGAGGCGGGTCTTTTCGCCGCGCGCTGGGCGGCCTTCGACGGCGCGATCGCCGTGCAGCGCACGCGCATCGCCCAGCTCCGGGAGCAATTGGCCGCGCTGTCCGCGCAGCACAGCGCGACGGCGACCCGGCTCCAGGCGATCCGCCAGGAACTCGCGGGCGTGACGCATCTCCTCGCCCGCGGCTTCGCGACGCGCACGCGCCAGTGGGAGCTGCAGCGCGCCGAGGCAGAGCTGCTCGGCAATCTCGGCCAGTACCAGGCGCAGGAGGCGCAGACCCGCGAGCAGATCGTGCAGGCCGAGTGGGAGATGGCCAATCTCCGCCTCAACCGCCGGCAGGAGGCGGCGCGCGAGCTGCAGGACGCCCAGACCCAGCTCGCTGACGCGCAGGAGCGGCTGCGCAGCGCGCAGGACGTGCTGCGACGGCGCGAGGTGACGGCGCCCGAGGCGGGCGTCGTGACCGATCTCCGGTTCTTCACCCCGGGCAGCAGCATCGGCGCCGGGCAGCCTGTGCTGGACCTGGTGCCGCTCGAGGACCGGCTCGTCGCCGAGACGCGCGTGGCGCTGACCGATGTCGAGCAGGTCAGGGTGGGACAGCCCGCCCGCCTCAGGCTGAGCGCCTATCGCTCGCGCGAGGTGCCGCTGCTCGAGGGGCAGGTCGTCTACGTCTCGGCCGACCGCCAAGTGGACGAGCAGGGGAACGCCTACTTCCTCGCCCGCGTGAGCTTCGATGCGGCGGCGCTGGCGCAGCACGTGCCGGGCCTGGCGCCGGCGCCGGGAATGCCGGTGGAGGCCTACCTCCTCGGCGAGCGCCGCTCGGCGCTCGATTACCTGGTGCGGCCGCTGCGCGACAGCCTGCGACGGGCGCTGCGAGATTGATTCTCCCAGCACAACCAATGATTTTACGATTTTATGTCAAACACTTTCTGGTTGTATTCCATCAACGCGACCGCTAGCTTTGTTGCAGTGCAACCAGAGTGAGCTGCCGATGTCCGCCGTCGCCGACCTCCTCTCCGGAAGCCCGACACGAAGCCCGTCGCTCCGGCTCGCTGGACGCTCCGGGAAGGTCTCTGCCTGGACCTTCCCTGAGCTGGAGGGACCGGTGCTGCTGGAGGTGCGGCGCTTCGCCGACGCCCGCGGCGTCTTCGCCGAGACCTACAGCCACCGCGACTTCGCCGCGCTCGGCATCGGCGACGTGTTCGTGCAGGACAACTGGTCGCGCTCGAACGCGGTCGGCACGGTGCGCGGCCTGCACTTCCAGCGTCCGCCTCACGCCCAGGCGAAGCTGGTGCGGGTGGTCCGCGGGCGCATCCTCGACGTGGCGGTGGACCTCAGGCGCTCCTCGCCGGGCTTCGGCCGGCACGTGACGGTGGAGCTCGCCGAGGACGACGGGCGCATGCTCTACGTCCCGGTCGCCTTCGCGCACGGCTTCTGCACGCTCGAGCCGAACAGCGAGGTCGCGTACAAGGTCACCGACGTCTATGCGCCGGAATGCGACGCCGGCGTCGCCTGGGACGATCCGGACCTCGCCATCGCCTGGCCTGTCGCGCGCGACGCGGCGGTGCTGTCCGAGAAGGATGCGCGCCTGCCGCGCCTCGCCGCGCTGGAGGCACCCTTCGCATGACGGCCCTGCGTCGCATCCTGGTCACGGGCGGCGCGGGCTTCATCGGCTCCGCCCTCGTCCGGCACCTCGTGCTCGAATTTGGCGCCGAGGTGCTGGTGGTGGACCGGCTGACCTATGCCGGCGACCGCCGCAGCCTCTCCGCCTGCGAAGGGCGACCGGGCTTCGCCTTCCTCGAGGCCGATGTCGCGGACCTCGACGCGATGCGCCGCGCCATGGAGGAGTTCCGCCCACAGGCTGTGGCGCACCTCGCGGCGGAGAGCCATGTGGACCGCTCGATCGCGGGCGCCGCGCCGTTCATCCACACGAACATCGTCGGCACCTTCGCGATGCTGGAGGCGGCGCGCGCCTACCGTGACGGCCTGGACGCCGGCGACCGCGACGCCTTCCGCTTCCTCCACGTCTCGACCGACGAGGTGTTCGGTTCGCTGCCGGAGGAGGGCGCCTTCGACGAGGCGACGCGCTACGACCCGCGCTCGCCCTACTCCGCAAGCAAGGCGGCCTCCGACCACCTGGCGCGCGCCTGGTTCCACACCTACGGCCTGCCGGTGCTGGTGACCAACTGCTCCAACAATTACGGCCCGTTCCACTTCCCCGAGAAGCTGATCCCGCTGGTGCTGCTGAACGCGCTGGAGGGCAAGCCGCTGCCCGTCTATGGCGACGGCGGCAACGTCCGCGACTGGCTGTTCGTGGAGGACCACGTGCGCGCGCTCGTGACCGTTCTGGCGCGCGGCGTGCCCGGCGCGACCTATTGCATCGGCGGGCGCAGCGAGCGCCGCAACCTGCAGGTGGTCGAGCAGATCTGCGACGTGCTGGACCGCCTGCGTCCGGCGGCCCGGCCGCGGCGGAAGCTCATCACCTTCGTACCCGACCGCCCGGGCCACGATCGCCGCTACGCGATCGACCCCTCGCGCATCGAGCGCGAACTGGGCTGGCACGCCCGGGAAACCTTCGAGACAGGACTGGAGCGGACGGTGCGCTGGTATCTCGACAACGAATGGTGGTGGCGTCCCTTGCGCGAGCAGCGCTATGCCGGGGAACGCCTGGGCCTGCCGGCGACCGGCACCTCCGCCGCGAGGGCCGTCGCATGATGCCGCCCGCCGCCGACCTGCCGCGTGACACTGCCCGGCCGCGCGTGCTGATCGCGGGACGTGAGGGCCAGCTCGCCCGTGCGCTGCTGCCGGCCTTCGAGGCGGCGGGCTGGTCCGCGATCGCGCTGGGGCGACCGGCGCTCGACCTCGCTGCTCCCGCCGGCGAGATCATCGCCACCGTCGCGCGCCACCGCTTCGACCTGCTGGTGAACGCGGCGGCCTACACCGCCGTGGACCGCGCCGAGGACGAGCCGGAAGCGGCGATGGCGGTCAACCGCGACGGCGCGGCGGCCCTCGCTGCGGCCGCGCTGGAGCAGGGCGCGCCGATCCTGCACGTCTCCACCGACTACGTGTTCGACGGCCGCAAGGGCGCGCCCTACACTGAGGACGACACGACCGCGCCGCTCGGCGCCTATGGGCGGTCGAAGCTCGCGGGCGAACAGGCCGTGCTCGCCGCGAATCCGCGCGCCGCGATCCTGCGCACCTCCTGGGTCTGCTCCGCGACGGGCCACAATTTCGTCCGCACCATGCTGCGCCTGGCGCGCGAGCGCGACGAGGTCGCCGTGGTGGACGACCAGCGCGGCGCGCCGACCTTCGCCGAGGACCTCGCCGCCGCGATCCTGCGCATGGCGGACACCCTCGCCTGGGCCGACAGGGAGGCGGAGCCGTTCGGCATCTTCCACCTCTCCGGCGCGCCGGACACCACCTGGCACGGCTTTGCCGCGGCGATCTTCGCTGGCGCCGCCGCGCGCGGCCACCGCGTGCCGCGGCTGCGCGCCATCCCGACCTCCGCCTACCCCACGCGCGCCGCGCGTCCGGCGGACTCGCGCCTCGCCGGCAGCCGCATCGCCGAGGTCTACGGCATCGCCCGGCCGGACTGGCGACCGGCGCTGGAGCGCTGCCTCGACGCGCTGATCGGCCCGCCGGTGCGGGCCCGCATCGCGGCGAGCGCCGCCTGAACCGATGCAAGGGAGAGTCTGAGGCCATGAAGGGCATCGTCCTCGCCGGCGGAAGCGGAACGCGGCTGCACCCGGCGACTCTCGCCGTCTCGAAGCAGCTCCTGCCCGTCTACGACAAGCCGATGGTGTACTACCCGCTCTCGGTGCTGATGCTGGCGGGCCTGCGCGAGATCATGCTGATCTCGACGCCGCACGACCTGCCGCTGTTCCGCCGCCTGCTCGGCGACGGCTCGCAATGGGGCATCCGCCTGACCTACGCCGAGCAGGACCGGCCGCGCGGCATCGCCCATGCGTTGATCCTGGCCGAGGCCTTCCTCGAAGGCGGCCCGTCCATGCTGGTGCTGGGCGACAACATCTTCCACGGCCACGACCTGGAGCAGCAGCTCGTGCAGGCCCAGGCGAGGCTGCGGACGGCCGGGCGCGGCGCGGCGGTCTTCGCCTACCGCGTCGCGGATCCCGAGCGATACGGCGTGGTGGAGTTCGATGCCGAGGGGCGCGCGCTGACGCTCGAGGAGAAGCCGCGCGTGCCGCGCTCCGACTGGGCGGTGACGGGGCTCTATCTCTACGACGGGCGCGCGCCGGCGATCGCCGGCCGCCTCACGCCCTCGGCGCGCGGGGAGCTGGAGATCACCGACCTCAACCGTGCCTACCTCGCCGAAGGCACGCTGCATGTCGGGCGGCTCGGCCGCGGATATGCGTGGCTCGATACCGGCACGCATGACAGCCTGCTCGAGGCCGGCGAGTTCGTGCGTGCGATCGAGAAGCGGACCGGCCAGAAGGTGGCGGCGCCCGAGGAGATCGCCTGGCACAAGGGCTTCATCGGCGCGCCGGAGCTGCGCCGCCTCGCCGCCGCGCTGCGCAGCAGCGGCTACGGCGCGTATCTCGAAGGCCTGCTGCCGCGTCCCGTCGCCGCCTGAACCCCTGAGACGGCCCCCCGATGTCCGAGTTCTTCGTCCTTCTGGAACGCCGCCGCGCCGCAGCCACCACCGCCGAGCCGATCCTCGCTCCCCCCGAGGAAGAGCGGCGCGAGCCGCCCCCGCAGCAGGCGGACGCCCAGGGCGGGATGTCGCCCGAGCGCCGGGCCGCCTTGCTGCGCGCCGCACGCATCCAGGCGCTGCGCCAGACCGGCCTGTTCGACGCGCGCTACTACCTCGAGACCTATCCGGACATCGCCCAGGCGGGCATCGACCCGCTCGAGCACTTCTTCGACCACGGCTTCCGCGAAGGGCGACGTCCCAACCCGTATTTCGACCCGCTCTGGTACCTGGAGCACAACCCGGACGTCGTCGCCGGCGGCCTGAATCCGCTCTTCCACTACGCCTTCCACGGCGATGTGGAAGGCCGCCGTGCCGGCCCGCTCTTCGACACCGCCTGGTACCGCGAGCGCTACGCGATCCCGCCGACCGAGCGGGCATTGTCGCACTATCTGGCGCACCGCACCACGGGACGCTTCAGCCCGATCCCCGAATTCGACGTCGGCTACTACCTGAAGCACAACCCGGACGTCGCCGCCGCCGGAGTGGACCCGTTCGAGCACTTCTGGTTCCACGGTTACAAGGAATGGCGCAACCCGTCGGCCGAGTTCGACGTGCGCTTCTACGTGCAGCGCTACCTGCGCGGCGACCTGTCGGAGAACCCCCTCGCCCACTGGATCGCGCACCGCAACGAGCCCGGCGTCTACGGCCGGATGCCGGAGGACGAGGCCAGCATCCCGCGCGAGGTGAAGCGCTTCACCCGCCCGGGCCCGGACTTCGAGGAGTTCCGCCCGCTGCCCGAGGGCGCGGCACGGCGCGTGAAGCTGCTGGCCTACTACCTGCCGCAGTTCCACGCCTTCCCCGAGAACGACGAGTGGTGGGGCCGCGGCTTCACCGAATGGACGAACCTGCCGCGTGGCCTGCCGCGCTTCCGCGGCCACTACCAGCCACGCGTGCCACGTGACCTCGGCTTCTACTGCCTCGACACCACCGATCCGATGCGCCGCCAGGTGGAGATGGCGAAGGCGGGCGGGGTGTACGGCTTCGTCTTCTACTACTACTGGTTCAACGGCAAGCGGCTGCTGGACAAGCCGCTCGAGCGCTTCCTCGCCGATCCCTCGATCGACATGCCCTTCGCCCTGATGTGGGCGAACGAGAACTGGACGCGGCGCTGGGACGGGGCGGAGAGCGAGGTCCTGATCTCGCAGGACTACCGCGAGGACGACGACGCGCGGATGGTCGCGGAGTTCGCCCGCCATTTCCGCGACCCGCGCTACATTCGCCTGCAGGGCCGGCCGCTGCTGATGGTCTACCGCCCGGCGCTGATCCCGGACACGGCCGCGACCATCGCCCGCTGGCGCCGCCTGTTCCGCGAGGATTTCGGCGAGGAGCCGATCCTCGTCATGGCGCAGAGCTTCAACGACACCGATCCCACGCCCTACGGGCTGGACGGGGCGATCGAGTTCCCGCCGCACAAGCTGACGCAGAACCTGCCGCCGGTGACCACCGGGCTGGAGATGCTCGACGCCGACTTCACCGGCAAGGTGTGCCGCTACGAGGAGGTGGTGCGCGTCTCGCTCGAGGAGCCGGCGCCCGCCTTCCCGCTGATCAAGACCGCGGTGCCGAGCTGGGACAACGACGCGCGGCGCCAGGGCGCCGGTCTGGTGATCACCGACTCGACGCCGGCGAAGTACGAGGCCTGGCTTTCCGCGCTCGTGGATCGCGCGATCGAGCGCCCCTTCTTCGGCGAGCCGATCGTCTGCGTGAACGCCTGGAACGAGTGGTGCGAGGGCGCCTATCTGGAACCCGACCTGCATTTCGGCGCCGCCTACCTGAACGCCACCGGCCGCGCCGTCACCGGCGTCGCCCGCCGCGCGGCGGAGGCGCCGCCGCGCATCCTGCTGGTGGGCCACGACGCCTTCCCGGGCGGCGCGCAGCAGCTCCTGCTCTCGATCGGCCGCACGCTGCGGCGCAGCTTCGGCGTCGAGGTCGAATTCCTGCTGCTCGATGGCGGGGCGATGGAGAAGGCTTACCGCAAGGTAGCGCCGACCACCGTCGTCAGCACCGAGGCCGCCCTCCGCGCGCGCGCCGAGGCCCTGGCCGCCCGCGGCTTCTCGGAAGCGATCGTCAACACCACGGCCGCGGGCCGTGCCGTGCCATTGCTGCGTTCGGTCGGGATCGGTGCCGTGCAGCTTGTGCACGAGCTGCCGCGCATCATCCGCGAGAAGCAGCTCGCCGAGAGCGCGCGCGCCGGGCTCGCCGCCGCCCGCAGCGTGGTCTTCCCCGCGCCCTTCGTGCGCGACCAGGTGCTCGCGGAGCTGGGCCTGGCCGCGGCGCCGGACGACCGGTTCCTCATCCGCCCACAGGGCATCTACAAGGACCTCTCGGCGCAGCCCGATGCGCGCGCGGCGATCCGCGCCGAGCTCGGCATCGGGGAGGAGGACCGCCTCGTCCTCGGGATCGGCTACGCCGACATGCGCAAGGGCTTCGACCTGTTCCTGCAGCTCTGGCGCCTGCTGCAATGGCGCGGGCCGCGGCGGGTCCATTTCTGCTGGCTCGGCGACATGGACCCCGGGATGCGGGGCTGGCTCGCGGATGAGATCGAAGCCGCGTGCGCCACCGGCACCTTCCATCTGCCGGGCCGGCGCGACGATGTCGGCGCCGTTCTCCGCGCGGCGGACGCCTTTGCGCTGACTTCGCGCGAGGACCCCTTCCCCTCCGTGGCGCTGGAGGCGCTGGCGGTGGGGCTCCCGGTCTTCGCCTTCGACCGGTCCGGCGGCATCCCGGACATGCTGCGCGAGCACGCCGCCGGCACCGTCGTCCCCTATGCCGACGTACCGGCAATGGCGGAGGCCCTAGCCCTGACACTGCGGTCCGGCGCTTCGGTGGAGGATCGCCGCCGGAACGCCCTGGCGCGGCGCCGCCTCGCCGCCAGGCATTTCGCCTGGAAGCCCTATGTGCGCGACCTGCTGCGGCTCGCCGTGCCCGGCCTCGCCTCGGTTTCCGTGGCGGTGCCGAACTACAACTACGCGCGCTACATGCCGGACCGGCTCGGCTCCATCTTCCGGCAGACGCATCCGGTGGAGGAGGTGATCGTCCTCGACGACTGCTCGACGGACGACAGCCTGCGCGTGATCCCCACCATCGCGGCGAAGTGGAACCGCGAGGTGCGCTTGGTGCCGAACGAGCGCAACTCCGGCTCCGTCTTCGCCCAGTGGCGCAAGGCGGCGGAGCTTGCGAAGGGCGAATTCCTCTGGATCGCCGAGGCGGACGACCTCTCCGACCCCGACTTCCTCGCCCGCGCCGTGGCGCCGATGAAGGCGGACCCGTCCATCGCCTTCGCCTTCACCGACAGCCGCACCATCCACGCGGACGGCTCGCCGATGTGGGACAGCTACAAGGCGTATTACGCCAGCGTCGAGCCCGGCGCGCTCTCACGCAGCGAGGTGTTCGAGGCCGGCGACTTCGTCCGCCGCCTGCTCGCCGTGAAGAACCTGGTGCTCAACGTCAGCGCCGTGGTCTGGCGGCGCGAGGCCCTGCTGCGCGCGCTCGACGCCTGCGGAGAGGAGCTCGCGAGCTACCGCATGGCGGGCGACTGGCGCCTGTACCTCGAAGCGCTTTCCGTCCCCGGTGCGCGCGTCGCCTATGAGGCGACGCCGCTCAACGTCCACCGCCGCCATGCGCAGAGCGTCACCCATGCGCTCGCCGCCGAGCGGCACGTGGCGGAGATCACGCGCTGCCATGACCTTGCCCGGCGCGCCTTCCCCGAGGCCGAGGCGGCTGCCGAGGCGCAGCGTCTCTACCTTGCGGAGGTCGCCGCGCAACTCGGAGCCGCCCCGCCGGCGAGCATCCGGCCGGCGATCGGCCAGCCAGTGGCCAGCCAGCCCGCTGTCGGCCAGCCGCCCATCGGCGAGTTGACCGCCGGCGAGCCGTTGGCCGTCCGGCCGCGGTCGCGGCTCCGCCGAGCGCGGAGGACCGAAACCTCCCCGCCGGCATAAACACCCGCCCGTCTGCATTCCTGCCCGATAGGAGACACGACCGATGTATGTCCCACCCTACGATGCTCTGCTGCACAGCATCGGCACCTCGCGCGAGGCGCTGCAAGGCGCGAGCCAGATCACCATCCCCATGGGACTGTTCCGCTTCCTGCTGCAGATCGCCGTCGCGAATGGCGACTTCAACGAAACCGGCTACCTCCAGGCCAACCCCGACGTGGCCGAGGCGGTGAGGTCCGGCGAGATCGAGAGCGCCCGCCTGCACTACATCGGCTTCGGCTATTTCGAGGGCCGGAAGGGCGCAACGCCGGAGGTGGACGAGCGCTGGTACCTCACCTCCTACCCGGATGTGGGCGCCGCGGTGCGCGCCGGCCGCATCTCCTCCGGCCGCGAGCACTTCGCGATCATCGGCGCCAGGGAATGGCGCAGCCCGAGCCCGCGCTACGAGAACGACGCAGCCCTGTGGAAGCGCGCGCTGGAGGCCGCCTGAGCGCGCCGACCGAGGGGCCGCCCGCAGCCGCGGGCGTCCCCGCCCACCTCAATGACGGTCAAGGGAGGCGCAGCATGCCGGACCAACTTGACCCGCAGTTCCGGATCTCCCTGCCCGGCAAGCGCGTATGCTTCTGGGGCGCGCCGGCTCACGTCACCGGCGGCGGGAGCCTGTCCGCGCAGCTCGACGCAACGGGCGCCAACACCGGCAACCTGTTCATCGGGCACGGCCTGTTCCACGCGCTCGACTGCGCGTACAAGGCCTACCATCCGGGCTTCGGCGCGATCCCGGCCGAGCGGCTGCACGAGCATTTCGACTTGGTGTTCGTGCCCGCCTCGAACTTCGTCGGCAATGGCGTGGACCTGACGGCGCACCACGACTATTTCGCACGGGCACGGCTGCCGATCTTCTGCTTCGGCCTCGGCTCACAGCTCCTGCCCGGCCAGAAGCCGGCGCTGAAGCCAGGGACCGAGCGCTTCCTGCACCTGCTGTCGGAGCGCGGTGCCTCCATCGGCGTGCGCGGCGCCTTCACGGCGGAAGTGCTGTGGGACATGGGCATCCGGAACACGAGCATCGTGGGATGCCCATCCCTCTTCGGCCTCCGGTCCGAGGCGCTCAACCGGCTCCTTACGGCAGAGCCGGCGCTCGACAAGGTCGCCTGCAATTTCTCGAACAATGTGCGCCGGCACGCGATCGATCCCGATGGCATGCGCACCACCGAGAACGCCCTGTTCCAGCGCCTGGCCGGCGAGAACGCCTTCTACATCCTGCAGAACGAGGCGCCGGAGATGGAGCTGCTCGCCGCCCAGGCGCGCGGCGATTCCACTGCCGCCGCCGAGGCACTCAGACGCATCGCCCGGCTGTTCGAGGTGTCGGGCTCTCGCGAGGATGTGCGGCGCTTCCTCGAACGGCGCATGCGGATCTTCTTCTCCGTCCCCGATTGGGTGGGCTGCATGCAAACCATGTCCGCCTCGGTCGGCACGCGCTTCCACGGGAACGTCGCCGCGTTGCTCGCGGGGACGCCGGCGCTCTTCCTGGTGCACGACATGCGCACGCGGGAGCTGTGCGAGCTGCTGCGCGTGCCGCACCTGCTCCTGGAACGCCCGGTGCCGGCCGAGGAGACGGTGGAGCGCCTCCTCGCCTGCGACTATCGGCCCTTCGTGCAGCAATTCCCGCGCCTGCTGATGGAATGGCGGCTGTTCCTCGCCCGCAACGGGCTCGATAGCGCCTCCGCAGGCGAGGGGCCGGAAGCGGATGCGGGCGCGAATGCCGAGCTCGCGCCGGCGCTGACCGCGTGACCGAGGTGCCTGCGCGGCCGGCCGGTTATCGTCCAATTGCCGCGAGGCGCCTCCCCGCCACATCGGCAGCATCCTTTGGCAGATGCTGAGGAGTTCGGCTTGCCTCACCGCCGTCTAGCCCGGTCGCGACCCGGGTGCCGCTCATGACCGATCTCGTCAGGTTCCAGAGCGAGTCCGACGCCAGCTTGGCCGGACGCGGGCTGTCCCATTCCGCCCTCTCCAGAATCTTCCTCGGACCGGAGTCCGCGCCATTCCCGCCGGCCTTGCGCGAGGGCATGCCAGCGATGGCCCGGCGCTTCGCCGAGCGCGAGTATCGCGCTGCGGCCACGACCATGGATGCAATCCATGGATGCAATCGCCGCGGGCGCGTTCTGGTGTCCGGATCCCTGGGCGGGCGAGCCGGCGACAGCACGGGCCGTCTTCGCCAACCCGTCGCGCGGCAGCCTGCCCTTCGAGATGCTGCCGCTGTTCTATGCGTTCCGGAGCCGGGCAGGAAAGGAGTTCTGGGTTTGCATCTTCAGCACCTACGGACGGCCGACGCATGTCTTCCTCCCGGAGCAGGACTGCCTGATCTACGACTACTCACAGCATCTCGCCCCACCTGTCCTCGAGTCCCTGCTTTCCACGATCGAGGTAGCGCGGCCGATACTTGAGCACGACTGCAATCACCTGCCGTGCGCGGCGGAGGCCATCGGTCTGCTCGACATGCAGACAAACTTCGGCCACCAGCTCATCAACCACCTCAGCGGGCTGCAACGGCTTGTCGACCTCGGCCTGTTGGACCAGCTTGATGAGATCTGGCTCTGCGGCGTGGAGTTCTTCGGGCCGACCGAGACGCTGTTCCCGGAGACACGAGGGCGAATCCGGCGCTTCCGGGACCGCTGGGCGGTTTCCCAGGAGCTCCTGCGGTCGCCGCGCAGCCGCTTGTTTAAGATCGGCTCGAATGTCTTTCAGGCGCGACTCCGCGAGCGCATCTTGCGGAAGTGCCCGAGCGCATCCGCGGCCACCGGCCGGGAGGGGGCGCTGCTTGCCGTGACGGTACGCGCTACGGGGAGGCGCTGCGTCAACCTGCCGGAGGCCGTAGCCGGAATCTTCGCGCGCCTGTCGCCGGCGTTTCCCGGCCTCCGCATCGTGCTGGACGGGTGGGTGTTCCCGGAATCGGAACTCGTCGCCGGGGGATCCAGCGTCGCGACCGCCCTTTCCCCGCGTTATCTGCAGCCGATCCGCAACGAGATGGCACTGGCTCAGGCGGTCGCCGACGCCCTCCCGCCAGGCGCTGTTGCCGGCAATGTGATCGGCCTTTCCATCCGGGAATCCCTGGCCCACCTCGCGGGGATTGACGCCTACCTGGCCCATGTCGGCACGTTGCAGCACAAGCTCGGCTTCTTCACCGACGCCGGGGGGGTCGTGCATGGGCCGACCGCGCAGCTTCAGACCATCGAGGGCGGTTCGTTCCTGACCGAAGTCGGACGTGCGCCGCTGTTCCTGCCGCCGGGTGCGGTTGAGGATGTACCCGTGGAGTCAGCCCGCGGCACCCGCTTCTACGACTATCGCATCCGCGACCTTGACGCGGTAGCCGATCGGCTGCGCGACCTGATTGCGGACGCCTTAGCCGCACACGAGGCAGAGCGATGCAGGAACCGCGCGGTCGCGCCGCCGTGCGCGACATCGTGCGTTACATAACGAATCCGACGAGCCGACACGGCATGGCACGCACCCGATCCGCTCTGCTCGTCGCGCGCCTTTCCCGCCGTGCCCTGCTTGGCCGGGCGGCCGCCGCATTCGTTACGGCCCATGTGGTCCCGTCTCGTGCCGCGGTAGGACAGGCTAGCCGGCCGCCCCTCGTCGGCGCGATACGGTGGGACGCGTGGCAAATGCCGACGGCGGCGACGACGCGCGCCGTCGTCCGCAGCCTTTCGCCGAGCCAGTACCGGTACCGGTTGCCGTTCTTCAGCCGGATCGAGCAGGACGGGTCCATCGTCATCGATGGCGGCACGCAGGAGGTCATGGATCGCGAGATCGAGCTCGCGACCAATGCCGGCCTGGACTACTGGGCCTTCTGCGCCTACGCGCGCCAGCATCCCATGTCGGCCGGCCTGAACCTGTACCTTTCGAGCCAGCGCCGGAGAGGCCTGCGGTTCTGCATCATCACCCAACCCGGGCTGTGGTGGGGCGGCCGTCCGGGACGGTTCTCCGACGCCTTCGAGCACCATGTCGAGCTGCTCCGGCACGCGGATTACGTCCGCGTGCTGGACGGCCGGCCGCTCTACTTCCTGGGCTTCGTGAAGGCCCGGGTGGTGGAGCTCTGGGGCGGCCTCGACGGGGTGCGCGTGGCCGTGTCCACCTTCCGCCAGCGGGCACGGGAGAGTGGCGCGGGAGATCCCTACATCGTCCTCATGGAGCGCCCGGATCCCGGGGCGCACCTCGCCGCTGCGCTCGGGGCGGACGCGCTCGGCGCCTACGCGATCGCCGATCCGCGCGCCGCCGGCGCACCCTATGCAGAGCTCGCGGCGGTCGCGGAACGCCGATGGGACGAGATGGCGGCGACCGGCCTCGAGGTCGTGCCCACCGTCATGACGGGGTGGGACCGCCGACCGCGCGTCGAGAATCCCGTGCCATGGGAAGCGGAGCAGCGCCCCGGCGTCGGGCTCGACCGCTTCTACCGGATGCCGCGGCCAGAGGAGCTGGCCGCGCATATGCGCCGCTGCCTCGACTGGATCGAGCGCCATCCGCGTGCGGCGCGGGCACGCGCCGCGCTGATCTATGCCTGGAACGAGCATGACGAGGGCGGCTGGCTGGTTCCGACACACCCATTCGACATGTCACGCCTCGATGCGCTGCGGAGCGTGCTCTCCCGCTGAGGCCACCAACAGGTTGCCCGCACCGCAGCGCGCGACGAACGACATGCCCGCCAAGTGCCGCTGATCACCGCGCCGCGCTGGCCATCGCCGGGCCGCGCGCCCCTGCTGCATCGGCACGTGCTCGCGACGAGCCGGCAATGCCGTGCGCGACATCCATCCGCGCCGAGGCTGGCGCAGGCAGCGGCCGGCCGCACATCCGCACCGCCGGCCCGTTCAAATTCAGCCCGGGATGTCCGGGTCGGTCATGCGCCGGTGCTCCTCCAGCGCGAAGCGGTCGGTCATGCCGGCGATGTAGTCGCACACCACCTGCGCAGCCTCCGGGCTGCCCGCCTCGCCGGCGCGGCGGCGCCATTCGGGGGGCAGCATCTGCGGCCCGCCGTGCAGCAGGCTGAACATCACCTGCACGACGCGCTTCGACTTCGCCATGGTGCGGTTGACGCGCCAGTGGCGGTACATGCGGTTGAACAGGAACTCCCGTACCGCCTGGTTCATCGCCGCCATCGCGTCCGAGAACGCCACCACCGGCTGGTCCGCCGCGCGCACGTCGTCCACGCTGCGCGGCGCGAGCGCCTCCAGGCGCCGGCGCGATTCGGCGATGACGTCGAGAACCATCCGGTTGATCACCCGCCGGATCGTCTCGCTGGCGATCCGGTCGGGCGGTGCTGTCGGCCCCGCCGCGGCGCGCGCCTCCTCCAGCGCCTCGCCGACCAGCGGCAGCGCCGCCGCTTCCTCGAGCGTGAACAGCCGCGCCCGCAGCCCGTCGTCGAGGTCGTGGTTGTTGTAGGCGATATCGTCGGCAAGCGCCGCCGCCTGCGCCTCCGCGCTCGCATGGGTGGTGAGGTCGAGCGGGTGCTTCTTGTCGTACTCGGCGATGTAGGGCGGCGGGCGGCGCAGCGGGCCGTTGTGCTTGGCGAGGCCCTCCAGCGTCTCCCAGGTCAGGTTGAGCCCGTCGAAGCCGGCGTAGCGCGTCTCCAGCGCGGTGACGGCCTTGAGGCTCTGCGCGTTGTGGTCGAAGCCGCCATAGGGCCGCATCGCCGCGTTCAGCGCCTCTTCCCCGGCATGGCCGAAGGGCGGATGGCCGAGATCATGGGCGAGCGCGAGCGCCTCCGCGAGGTCCTCGTCCAGCGCCAGGGCGCGCGCGATGGAGCGGGCGATCTGCGCCACCTCGATCGAGTGGGTCAGGCGAGTGCGGAAGTGGTCGCCCTCGTGGTAGACGAAGACCTGCGTCTTGTACTGCAGGCGGCGGAAGGCGGTGGAATGGATGATCCGGTCGCGGTCGCGCTGGAAGGGCGAGCGCGAATCGCCGCCAGGCTCCGGATAGAGCCGCCCGCGCGAGGTTTCCGGCCTGACCGCAAAGGGTGCGAGGCGCATGGCGGCGCGGCCCGTAGCACCAGGGACGTGGCATCGCAACTCGGCGCCGCGCCTGCCCGCCCCGCCGAGCCCGGATCGCGCCCCGGCCCGGCGCGGTTGGAAACCGGCGCCCTCCTCGCCTATCTTTCCATCCGAGGAGACTGGACACGATGCCAGACGGCACCGCTGCTAACCCCATCCCGTTCCGCGTCACCCCCCGCGCCGGAGCGCAGATCGCCGAGATCGCGGCCGGTCAAGGCCGCCCGGGGGCCGGGCTGCGTCTCGCCGTCGTTGCCGGCGGGTGCAGCGGCTTCCAGTACACCTTCGAGCTGGAGGACGCGCCGCAGCCCGACGACCTGGTGGTCGAAGCCGGGCCCGGCCGGGTGTTCGTGGACCCGGTCTCGCTCGAGCTGCTCACCGGCTCGGAGCTGGACTGGGAGGAGGAACTGATCGGCTCGCATTTCGCCGTGAGGAACCCGCAGGCGACCAGCGGCTGCGGCTGCGGCGCCTCGTTCAGCCTCGGCTGAGGACGCGCCCGCGTGATGGACGGAGCACTGCCCCCGCAGCGTTCTGCCGTGCCGGCCTAGGGCGCGCCGCACGTGCATCTCGCAAGCTTCAACGTGAACTCGGTGCGCCAGCGCGC
>JADGHI010000652.1 GCA_019689515.1 Acetobacteraceae bacterium
GCCCCGCCCGCCCCTCCTACACGAAGAACAGCAAGGTCACGAGGCCGAGCGGAGCAGCATCGGGTGTGAAGCTCCGGGCGCAGAAGCCGAAGAAGCACGGCATCCCGACGCCGCGCCGGCTGGCGATGGCGCGGACCATGACGGTCGGGGAGTTGTCGCTACGGGGGAGCGCCCCGAAGAACGCCGACCTGGCCGGGATCGCGAGCAGGGTGCGCGCCTCCGACGGCGACCGCCGGGCGGAGGGTTTCCGGCATGGCCGGGCGTTGGCCTGGGGATTCTGGCTCACGCGCAACCCATCGGCGGATGCCCTGTTGGATCCGTGACGGGCCGGGGGGTTTCCGGGCCTGCCTTCCCGGCCTAGTGTTCCCTGCAAACAGGCCGCCGGGTCGCGGCTGGCCGGACGGCTGCGCGCCCCGCGCCCGCCCGTCGCCGGCGCGGGCGATCCGCGCCGCCCCGAAGTGGAGACGATCATGGAAATGACTGGCGAGCGGCGCATTCCCGCGCCGCGTCAGCGCGTCTGGGAGGCGCTGAACGACCCCGAGGTGCTGCGCGCCTCCATTCCGGGCTGCGAGTCGATCGAGAAGACGGGCGACGACTCCTTCTCGGCCCGCGTGGCGGTGAAGATCGGCCCGATGTCGGCGAAGTTCACCGGCAAGGTGCGGCTCGAGAACCTCGATCCGCCGAACGGGTACACCATCGTCGGCGAAGGCCAGGGCGGCGCGATGGGCTTCGCCAAGGGCGGCGCCGATGTCAGCCTGCGCGAGGAATCTCCGACCGAGACGCTGCTGACCTACGCGGTGAAGGCCCAGGTCGGCGGCAAGATGGCCCAGCTCGGCGCCCGGCTGATCGATTCGACGGCCCGGCAGATGGCCGACCAGTTCTTCGACCGCTTCGCCCGCCAGCTCACCCCGGCGGAGCCGGTGGCAGCGGCGGCCGCTCCGGCCGAGGCTCCGACTCCGGCCCAGGCGGCACCGGCGGAGGCGCCGCAGGTCGCCGGCGTGACCCCCGTCGCCGGCACGGACACCGAATATCTTGCGGACCGGGAGCGCCTCGCGACCAGCCCGGTCACCCACCACGGCGTGCCGCCGGTGACGGGCCCCCGCCCCGGCGAGGTCTCGCCGCCGCCCGCCGAGCCCTTCGACCTGAAGCCGCTGCGCCTGTTCTTCGCGATGGAGCCCTTCGGGCTGCCGATGCAGTTCTGGATCGGCGCGGTGCTGATGGTGATCATCCTGGCCCTGCTGTTCCTGGTGGGCTGATCCGGTGACGTTCCCCGCAACGGTCGAGGCGACGCAGCGCCTGCTCGCCGCGGGCGGCTACGTCGCCGATCGCGCGCTCGCGACCACCGTGCATCTCGCTCTGCACATGGGCCGGCCGCTCTTCCTCGAGGGCGAGCCCGGCACCGGCAAGACCGAGATCGCCAAGGTGCTGGCGGCACAGCTTCCGCGCCGCCTGGTGCGGCTGCAGTGCTACGACGGCATGGACCTCGCCGCCGCCGCCTATGAGTGGAACCATGCGCGCCAGCTCATGGCGATCCGCCTCGCCGAGGCCACCGGCGACGTCCGGGACCGCGCGGCGCTGGAGCGCGGCATCTACGACCGGCGCTTCCTCCAGGAGCGGCCGCTGCTCCAGGCGCTGGACGGCGACCCGGCGGTCCTGCTGATCGACGAGCTCGACCGCGCGGACGAGCCCTTCGAGGCCTTCCTCCTCGAGATCCTCGCCGACTTCCAGATCACCATCCCGGAACTCGGCACCATCAAGGCGAAGACCCCACCGGTCGTAGTCATCACCTCCAACCGCACGCGCGAGGTGCACGACGCGATCCGGCGCCGCTGCCTCTACCACTGGGTGGACTACCCGGACGCGGCGCGCGAGCGCGCGATCCTGCGCGTCCGCGCCCCCGGCGTGCCGGAGCGGCTCTCCGCCGAGGTCGTCGCCTTCGTCCAGCGCCTGCGCCAGGGCGACTACTTCAAGCTGCCCGGCGTGGCCGAGACGATCGACTGGGCCACGGCGCTGCACGCCCTCGACCGCAAGGAGCTGGAGCCGGCGGCGGTGGACGAGACGCTCGGCGCTCTGCTGAAGTACCAGGACGACATCGCGAAGCTGCGCGGCGCCGAGGCGGCGAAGCTGGTGGCCGAGGCAAAGCAGGCAGCGGCGGCCGCCGCCTGATGGCCCTCGCCCCGGCCAGCGCGATTCTCGGAGGGGCGGCCGGAAACGGCGGAGCCGGAAGCGGCGGCGGCCATCTGGCCTCCAACCTCCTCACCTTCGCCCGGCTGCTGCGTCGCGCCGGCCTGCCCGTCGGCGCGGGCGACGTGCTGGCCGCCGCCGAGGCGCTGACCATCGTGGACCTCGCCGACCGCGCGCAGGTGAAGGACGCGCTGCGCGCCGTGATGGTCCACCGGCGCGAGCATTTCGAGCTGTTCGACCAGGCCTTCACCCTGTTCTGGCGCGATCCGGACGCCGGCCGGCACGCCGCCGCGCTGGAGTTGTTCGAGGCCGGCAAGGAGAAGGAG
>JADGHI010000653.1 GCA_019689515.1 Acetobacteraceae bacterium
CTTTGCGTTCGGCGCATCGTGCGGCGCTGCGGGCCGTGGGTAGTGATCGCCATTTATTTGTTGGCGTTCGCTTTTTTGGTCTGGACTTACGGATTGTCTGCGCTGGTGGCTGCGGACTTGTAATCTCACTCTTCCACCAGCGCCACGTCCAGCAGCCGCTCCAGTACCTCCGGCTCCTGCGCGCCGGCGATGGCGTTCCGCCCGCCGATGACGAAGCATGGCACGCCGTTGATGCCGAGCCGGTGGGCGCGGAGGTTGTCGGCGTGGACCTGCTCGGCCTCCGCCCCGGTGGCGAGGTGGTGTTGCACCGCGAAGGAATCCAGTCCGACCGACGTCGCGATCGCCGTTAGGGTGCCATGGTCGCCGATGTCGGCGCCCTCGGCGAAATGGGCGACGAACAGGGCGTCCACCAGCGCGTCCGCCAGCCCCTCCCGCGCGGCGAGGCGGACCAGGCGGTGCGCGTCCAGGCTCTGCGGCACGCGGCGGATGAGGTCGAAGCGGAAGGGCACGCCCTCGGCGCGGCCGAGCTCGGTGATGGTGGCGTGCAGGCGCCGCGCGCGTTCCTCGCCGCCGAATTTGCGCACGAAGTAGTCCTGGCGCGGCATGCCCTCACGCGCGATGTCGGGGTTCAGCAGGAATGGGCGCCAGTGGATCTCGGCGAGGATGTCGGGGCGCGCGCGCAGGGCCCGGCGCAGGCGCCGCGTGCCGAGGAAGCACCAGGGGCAGACCAGGTCGAAGACGACCTCGATCGGCAGTCGGGCGCGGGGCGGGGAGAGCAGGTTCACGGCGACGGCATCCTATCCAGGCGGGACGGCCGGTGCCACCGCCGATTCGGCTCCGGGAACCGTTGCCGCACCGTGCTCGCGGAGCGGCATCCCAGCTGCCCGCGGCGCAGCGCCAGGGGAATGCCGATGCGCTTGGCAGCGGGTGCGACCCGCGTCCTGCGGTGCCACTGCGTTGCGGGGCGGCGTAGCGCCTTCCACCGCCGGCTGAGCCCGCCCGGCATCCGATCCCGCGCCACGGCTCTCGCGCCGCGGCAGCTTGACGGGGGAGGGCGACCGCGGCGAGGGTCCGCGGGCCCGTGCCTCCGGCGTCCGGCTGGCGAAGGAACTAGGACCGACCGCATGCCCGATCCCGCATTGCTCGCGCGGCTCTCCGCCGCGGTGGACGCGAACTTCGATGCCGAGGTGGCCTTCCTGGCCGATCTCGTCCGCTTCCCCTCGACGCGCGGGAACGAGGCGCCGCTGCAGGACTGGCTCGCGCGGCAATTCGCGGCGCGCGGCTACGCCGTGGACCGGTACACCCTGGCCGAGGTGCCGCTCGCCGCGCATCCGAAGGCGAGCCCGATGGTCGGGGTCCGGCCGGAGGACTCGGTGCAGGTCGTGGCGACGCATCGCGCAAAGGACCCGGCCGGTCGCAGCCTGATCCTGCAGGGCCATATCGACGTGGTGCCGGAGGGCCCGGCCGAGATGTGGACCCATCCGCCCTACGCCGCGACGATCCGCGACGGCTGGCTCTACGGCCGCGGCGCGGGCGACATGAAGGCGGGCGTGGCGGCCATGGTCTTCGCGATGGACGCAATCCGCGCCGCCGGCCTCGAGCCCGCCGCCGACGTCCACATCCAGACCGTCACCGAGGAGGAGAGCACCGGCAATGGCGCGCTCTCCACCCTGCTTCGGGGCTACCGCGCTGACGCGGCGCTGATCCCGGAGCCCTCGGGCGGAAGGATCACGCGCTGCCACACCGGCACGCTCTGGTTCCGCCTGCGGGTCCGCGGCGTGCCGGTGCATGTCGCGGTGGCGCAGACCGGGACCAACGCGATCCTCTCCGCGCTGCACCTGGTGCAGGCGCTCCAGCGCCACACCGCCGCGCTGAACCAGGCGGCGAAGGCCCATCCCTGGTACCGGGACGTGCCCGACCCCATCAAGTTCAACCCCGGCATCATCCGCGGCGGCGACTGGGCGAGCAGCACGCCCTCCTGGTGCGAGGTGGACTGCCGCATCGGCCTCCTCCCCGGCACCGATGTCGCCGAGGCGCAGCGCGGCGTCGAGCGCTGCATCGCGGAGGCCGCGCGGGGCGATGCCTTCCTCGCCAACAACCCGCCGCAGGTCGAATGGCACGGCTTCCTCGCCGACGGCTACGTACTGGAGCCCGGCAGCGAGGCGGAGCGCATCCTCGCCGCGGCGCATGAGCAGGTGTTCGGCGAGCCCATGGGGGAGCGGCGCAGCACGGCAGTCAACGACACGCGCTTCTACGGCCTCTATTTCGGCATCCCGGGCCTTTGCTACGGGCCCCGGGGCGAGGGCTCGCACGCCTTCGACGAGCGCGCGGACCTCGCGCATCTGAAGAAGACGACGCTCTCCATCGCCGCCTTCATCGCCGACTGGTGCGGGGTGCGGCCGCGCGCCGCCGCCGGCTGAGCGATCAGCGGCGGCTGGTGTCGGCGAGGAAGCGGACCACCGCCGCGCGGTCGGCGGTGTCGCGGACGCCGTTCTCGCCCATCCAGAGG
>JADGHI010000029.1 GCA_019689515.1 Acetobacteraceae bacterium
GGCGGCCGGACGGAGGACGCCGTGGTCGGGCGCCAGCGCATTGCCTTCGCCGAGGGCGCGGCGGAGGCGCCGGTGTACGACCGGAGCCGCCTCGGCGCCGGGGCGGTGCTGCGCGGCCCGGCGATCGTGACCCAGCTCGACACCACCACGCTCGTGCTGCCGGACCAGCACGCCGAGGTGCATCCGTCGGGGGCGCTCATCATTCGAGACGCCTAGCAGGCGTCCGAGATCGGGATTGACGCCGTCGCGCAGGCGAGGTGGCCGCCGGAGCAGCGGATCGAGGTGCTCCAGGCGGTGACGCGCATGGTCGGGCAGCCCGGCTCGACCATGCCCAGCACCTGCGGAAGCGCCTCCGTCCGGCCGTCGCTGGTCACCGCCAGCGCGTTCAGCCGTCCGGCGCGGATGCGGCAAGCCACAGCTCAGGCGCACCGCGGCCGGCCACGTGCACAAGCCGCATGCACATTCCGCCACGCGGCTTGCTCCAGGATCGCTCAGGCCAAATCAGTCTGGCGCCCCATGCCGGCGGGAGCCTCAAGGCCGCGCCGGCCGGAGCCGCTCGGCCGGCAACCGGCTGCGTGTATTCCGTCATTCACCTCCGACGGAAGCCGCCAAACCCGCCGCCGAGGGAGTGGCCTCCCTCCCCGAAGCGCTCCCGCTGGCCGGGCTCGAAGCCACCCCAGCCGCCACCGCCGCCGAACGATCTCTGGCGAAACTCGCCGAACTGGCGCGCCTGGCGGTCATGCTCCAACTGGGCGAAGCCTTGGCTCCCGAATTCCCGGCCGTTACCAAGGCCCTGCCGCATGCCCCAGCCGCCCTCGCCTGCACCGGAGCGCATCGGCTCAGTGCGCGCGGCCGGCTGCCGCGCCTGAGGGCTGCTTTCGCCCGCCGCCCGGCGCGTGCCGCTGCGCTGCTGGCTTGCGCCCAGGTTGTTCTGCTGCTGCGCACCCGTGCCGCCACCACCGCTGCGCGAAGGCGGCTGCACAGGCTGCCAGGAACCATTGTTCCATTTCGACCAGCCGTCATCGGTGCGCCGATACACGTTGCCGTCCGCGCCGGCGTAGATGTTTCCGCCCTGCGTCCGCACCGCGCCGCCCTGGTTGCCGCCGGCGCCGCGCACGCCCACCCCCTCCGCGCCGGTCGAGGAACTGAAGGCACCCGCCGAGCCCCGGGCGTTGCTGGCGCTCTCGGTGTGCACCGTCTGGTTCGGGCCGCTGATCGTGCTCGATCCCCAGCGGCTGTAGGGGTTCCAGTTCTGGTTCGTGCTGCCGGAGCGGCCCGTGGTCGGATTGACGAAACTGGCGTTGGCCCAGCCGCTGCCCGATCCCCAGGCGGCGCTGCCGCGCGCGTAGGCGCCGGTCTGCGGGTTGTAGGCCGACCAGGCCCCGGCACCGCCATAGGGACCGTAGATGGCGCCGCCCTGCGCCCAGGCGCCGGTTGCGGGGTTGTAGGCCGTGCCACCACGGGCGACGCCGCCATAAGGCCCGTACACCGTGCCGCCGCGCGCCCAGGCGCCCGTGGTCGGGTTGTACCAGACGTTGCCGGCGTAGGTGTAAGGATAGGGCATGTAGACCGGCACCGGCCCCGGCAGGACGACCGGCGGGTACCAGTAGCCCGTGCCGTAGACGAGCACCCCGGCGGTCACCATCCCGCCGAGATAGCCCGCGGTGTAGCCGTAGGTCACCGTCTCCGGCGTCGCGCCGTAGACGGTCACATAGGTGACATTGTGTAGCGGATGGCTCGGCGGGATGCGGTGGATGCCGGGCGGCACGCTGTCGGCCAGCGCCCATGGGCCGGTCGGCGCCGATGCGACGAACCAGGCGCCCTGGTAGCAGCAGTAATACTTGCCGTTGATCTCCAGCACCTCGTAGCTGGTGTTCACGGCATAGGAAATGCCAGTGCCCGGGATCGGCCGGAATTGCGGAGCGCCGGCATAGGTCACCTCCAGCCGCGCCTCTTTGCGGTTCAGCGTCGCCTCGCGCGGGATCTGCGCCTGCAGCACCGCCTCCTGCGCCTGCGCCGTCCCCGGCACCGAGGGCAGCACATGGCCGGCCGGGCTGTCCGGCGGGATGAGGGCGAAGTCGGGCGGCAGCTCCGGCGTTGCGAAGCTCCAGGGGCCCTCCAGCGAGGCGGCGCTGAACCAGCGGCCGGAGACCAGGTAGTAAAAGCGGCCGGTGCCGGTGTGGCGGAACAGCGCGCTGTTGGTGTTGGTGACCACCTGCACCTGCGTGCCCGGGATGTCGGAGAAGGCAGGCGGGCCATCGGTGACGATGATCTCGGCGGGCTTCGTGCTGACGAAGATCGTCGGCGTGGCCTCGGGCGGAAGGTGCCGGCCCGGGATGGCGCGGCGCGCATCGGCCAGGTTCGGCTCGTCGGGCAAGGAGCGCAGGGCCTCCGGCAGGGAGGCGACCTGGCTCCAGGGGCCGGTGGCACTGGACGCGGTGAACCAGCTTCCGTTGTTCAGCAGGTACCAGGCGCCATCGCCCGCGGGATCGTGGAACACCTCCCAATTGGTGTTGACCGCGAGCGAGAGGGTCGAGCCCGCAATCGGCGCCAGCACCGGGTCGCCGTCGAACACCATGAGGCTCGCAGGCCGCGCGCTGTAGAAGATCACCGGCGGCTCGTTGTTCACCGCCGGGTCATTCGGGACCTCGGCGCTGTTCCGCAGGCTCAGGAGGATGGTGTCGAGCGGCACGCGCCGGAACGCGATCCCCGGCAGCGCCGCCCTGATCCGGGCCTCGAGCTGCGCTGCCCGGGCGGTGTCGAGCGACGGGAAGTGCGAGGCGACCAGGCGCGGCTCCGTCAGGGTCACGGTCCGGGTCGCGAAGTCGGTGCTGGTCCGCGCGGTGATCTCGACGGTGCCGAGCACCGGCGCGCCGCCCTGCCGGGCGATGGACACGGCGGCGCGGGCGTTCAGCGTGGTCTGCCCGGGCCAGGAGATGACCTGCGGCTGGTAGACGGTGGCGCTGCCGCCGGCGGCGCTCACCTGATGCGGCCAGCTCGCCGTCGCTTCGGCGGCCGGCGGCGCGGCGGAGGGCGGCGCCTGCCCGAGCCCCGGCCGCGGGAGGCACAGGGCCAGGCCCCCGCCCGTCAGCAGCACCTGTCGGCGTGAGGCGAGAAATCCTGCCCTGTCCATGGCCACCACCTCTTCCTCCCGAACGGAACCAGTCGCTGCCCCGGGCCGGCCCTACCGGCGCTCCCGGAGCTCCATCAGGGCCTGGCGGCAAGCGGGCGAGAGCGACGCCCGGTTCTCGGCGAGACAGGCAATGGTCCGCCCGCCGCCCGGAAGCACGCCGCGGCAGATCCGGCGTACGTCCGGACCGCATTCCTCGCGGAAGAGCTCTGCGGCTCCACCGCCGCCGCCTTGCGGCGGCATCCCGGCGCCCGGAGCGGAGCCGCCGCCCTGCGCCATGGCGCCGCCGCGGGCGCCACCGCCCCCCACCGCGGCCACGGCCTGGCGGCAGGCGGCGGACAGCTGCGCCTCATTCCGCTGCAGGCAACTGAGCGCCGCCGCGCCGCCGGTCGGCACGTGGGAGCAGTGCTCGATGTAGTCGGACCGGCAGGACTGCCGGATCGCCCCGATCTGCTCCTGCGTCGGTTGCTGGCCCCAGCCGGGAACCGCCGCGAGCAACAGAAGCCCGATGACGACGGTGCCCCCGCCGCAGAGCCTGGTCAGCTTCGTCATGGCCCGTCCTCCCTCTCGGCCGCGCCGCCGCGCCGGGTCCTCCGGGCGGATGTCGCGCGCGCGGTGCGTCACGTTCAGCGCGGCGGGGCGACCCAGCCCTGCCGGACGAGGAACTGCCCCACGCGCTGCGCCAGCGCCTCGCCGAGCCGCCGCGCCTCGGCGATGTCGTCGGCCCGGCTGCCCTCGATGGCGGCGTGGGCCCCAGCGCCAGCCGCCGCCGATGCCCCCAGCCGGCCGGCAACCGCGCCGATGCCCATCGTCTCGGCCATGCCGGGCGCGCGGCCGCTGTCGGTGCGGGCCTCGAAGGTCTCGATCAGGCGTGGCGGCGCGGACCGGTCGAGGTAGTAGACCTGCGCCCCGGCCTCGACGCTGCTCCTGCCGCGCCCGAGGCCGATCATCACCCGCTGCGTCCGGTTCCCCTCGTCCACCGCGAGGAGCTGCCCGTCCACCAGCAGGAAGCGGCCGGGTCCTGGCGCCCCGGCGTGGCTCGTGCGCTCGACCGGCAGGCCGTAGCGCCGCAGCCCGGCGACGAGGGCCTCGGTCAGCGCCGCGGACGTCTCCCGCGCCGCCTGGTATTGCAGCTCGCTCGTGCTCTCCCGCGAGAAGACCTGGGTCAGCCGCCCGCGCAGGCCGCTGTCCAGCCGCACATCCTGCGGCCTGACGGCGAAGTCGTGCACCAGGATCCGGTCCGGCGGCGGCAGGCGGCCGCCCTGGTAGCCCTGCACCATGTCCACATGCGGCTGGTTGCAGCCGGCGAGACCCGGCAGGCCGAGGAGCGCCACGACGGCGGCGTGCCCCAGCAGATCCCGGCGTCTTCCTCCCTGCGGTCCCGTCATGCTCATTCCCCCGCGCTCATGGCCGGTTGCTCCCGAGGCGACCCTGCCGCAGCGGTGGCCGGCCGCCGGCGCCCCCTGAACCGCTCCTCCATCCGCTGCACCACCACGAAGAGCGCGGGCACGAACAGGACGGCGAGGCAGGTGGAGGCGATCATGCCGCTGAGCACGCTGAGGCCGAGCGAGGCGCGCGCATTCGCCCCGGCCCCCGTCGCCAGAACGAGCGGCACGACGCCGAGCGCCATCGCCAGTGAGGTCATCAGGATCGGGCGCAACCGGGTGCGCGCCGCGTCCACCGCCGCGGCAGCGATCGCGGCGCCGTCGCGGAGCCGCCGCTCACGCGCTACCTCGACAATGAGGATCGCGTTCTTGGCCGAGAGGGCGACCAGCAGCACGATGCCGATCTGGGTGTAGAGGTTGTTCGCGAGCCCCAGAGCGCCGAGCGCGAGCGCCGGCCCGAGCAACGCCAGGGGAACCGCCAGGATGACCGGCAGCGGGGCGAACCAGCTCTCGTAGAGCCCGGCGAGGCACAGATAGACGAGCAGCACGGCCAGGCCGAACACCACGTAGATCTGCGCGCCGACCTGCTTCTCCTGGTAGGCCATCGCCGTCCATTCGTAGCCCGTGCCGGGCGGCAGCACGCGATCCGCGACCCGCTCCATCAGCGCCAGCGCCTGGCCGGAGCTGTACCCGGCCGCCGGGGCGCCGAGGACCGTGGCCGCAAGGCGCAGGTTGTAGAGGGTGATCAGCCCCGGCCCGACCTCCATCGTCATGGTGGTGAAGGCACCGAGGGGCACCATCCGGCCCTGCTGGTTGCGGATGTTCAGCCGCAGGATGTCCTCGGGCTGCCGCCGGAAGGCCGAGTCCGCCTGCACATAGACCTGGAAGGTCCGGCCGAAGCGGTTGAACTGGTTGACATAGGCCGAGCCGAGATAGGCGCCGAGGGTGTTGAAGGCGTCGCCCACGGAAACGCCGAGCGATTCCGCCTTGGTCCGGTCCACCGTCAGCCGCAGCTGCGGGGCGCTGGAGCGGTAGGGGCTGACCAGGCGCTGCAGCCCGGGCTGGGCCTCCGCCGTCGCGATGACGGCCTGTGTGGCCTGCTCCAGCGCCTCGTAGTCGAAGCTGCCGTCGCGCAGCTCCACCATCATGGTGAAGCCGCCGGCATTGCCGATGCCCTGGATCGGCGGCGGCACCACGATGAACGCCTCGGCGTCGGGCAGCGCGTCCAGCGCGGTGGAGAGTGCCGTGTAGAGCGAGCGGAGATCCTGGCCCCTCGCCCGCTCCCGTTCCGCCCAGTCCTTCAGGACGACATAGATGACGCCGGCATTGGGCAGGGAGGCGTTGTTGTCGAGCACGGAGACGCCGGCGATCTCGATCGCCTGCGCCACGCCGGGCGTCTCGCGGGCGATGCGGCTGGCCTCCGCCAGCGCCGCCTGCGTGCGTTCCAGCGATGCGCCCTCGGGAAGCTGCACGCCGACCAGGACATAGCCCTGATCCTCGAGCGGGATGAAGGCCGTGGGCAGGCGGGCGACGCCCCAGGCACCGAGCCCGGCGAGCAGCAGCGCCAGGGCGACCATGGCGCCGCTCCACCGGACCATGCGCGCGATCAGCGCCGCATAGGCGGACTCCAGCCGGGCATAGGCGCGGTTGAAGAGGCGCAACGGCAGGGCGCGCTCCGCCGGGGACTTGGGCGGGCGCAGCCAGAGCGCGCACTGCGTCGGCTTCAGCGTCGCCGCGTTCACCGCGCTGATCAGCGCCGTCGCGGCCATGACCAGCGCGAACTGGGCATACATCTGCCCCGTCAGTCCCGGCAGGAAGGCCGCCGGAAGGAACACCGCCATCAGCACCAGGGTGATGCCGACGATCGGCGCGAAGAGTTCGCGCATGGCCTCGATGGCGGCGTCATGGGCCGTGGCGCCGCGCTCGAGGTGCCGGCTCGCCCCCTCCACCACGACGATGGCGTCGTCCACCACGATGCCGATGGCGAGGACGAGCGCGAAGAGCGTCGAGAGGTTGATGGTGAAGCCGAGCGCGGCGATGGCGGCGAAGGCGCCGATGATGGTCACCGGCACCGTCGTGGCCGGCACCAGCGTCGCCCGCCAGTCCTGCAGGAAGACCAGGATGACGAGCAGGACGAGGATGCCGGCCAGGACCAGCGTGACATAGACCTCGCGGATCGAGGCGTGGACGAAATTCGTGGTGTCGAAGGGGACGGCGTAGGCCACACCCGCCGGGAAGTCGGCGGAAAGCTCCGCGAGCCTCGCCCGCACCCGCGTGGCGGTGTCGAGCGCGTTGGCGTCCGGGAGCTGGAAGATGGCGATGCCGGCGGCGGGCTGGCCGTCGAGCTGGAAGCCCTGGGAATAGGTCTGCGCGCCCAGCTCCACCTGGGCGACGTCGCGCAACCGGGTGATCCGCCCGGCCTGGCCGCTGTCCGTCTTCACCACGATGTCGGCGAATTCCGCCGGGTCAACCAGCCGGCCGGTCAGGTTCACCGTGTACTGGAAGCCCTGTTCCTGCGGCGCGGGAGGCGTCCCGACCTGGCCCGCCGTGACCTGCGCATTCTGCTGCTGGATCGCCTGGATGACGTCGGCGGGCGTCAGGCCCCGGGCCTGGAGCTTCTGCGGGTCCATCCAGACCCGCATGGCGTACTGGCCGACGCCGAAGATGACGACATTGCCCACGCCGGGCACCCGGGCGAGCTCGTTCAGCAGGTTGATCGTGGCGTAGTTGCTGAGGAACAGGCTGTCGTACCGCCTCTCCGGAGAGGTCAGCGTCGCGATCATGAGGATCGCGGTGGATTTCTGCTGCACCGTGACGCCCTGCGCCTGCACCGGCTGTGGCAGGGCGGCGAGCGCGCTGGAGACGCGGTTCTGCACCAGCACCTGGGCGAAGTTCAGGTCGGTGCCGATCTCGAAGGTGACGGTCAGCGAGTAGGTGCCGTCGTTGGCGCTGGTGGACTGCATGTAGAGCATGCGCTCCACGCCGTTCACCTGCTGCTCGATCGGCAGCGCAACCGTCTCCATCACCGTCGCCGCGCTCGCGCCGGGATAGCGCGTGACCACGCTGACGGTGGGCGGCACCACCTTCGGGTACTGCGCCACCGGCAGTTCCAGCAAGGCGACCGCGCCGAGGAGGATCATGAGGATGGCCAACACATTGGCCAGTACCGGCCGCTCGATGAAGAAGCGGGAAATCATAGGCGGCGCCCGTCAACGACTCGCTGCGGAGGCGGTGCTGATGGCGCCGGTGGGGGTGAGCTCGACCGTTTGCGGCTCGATCCTGCTGCCGGGGACGGCGCGCTGCAACCGGTTGACGACCACGCGGTCGTCCGCCTCCAGCCCCGTCTCGATGACGCGCAGCGTGCCGACGAGCTGCCCGGTCCGCACCCGGCGTTGTTGCACGGTGTTGTTCTGGTCGAGCACGAGAACGTAACGCCCGCCCTGGTCGGTGCCCAGCGCCTGGTCGGGCACCAGTAGGGCGGTCCGGGCCTCGCCCATCGGGATGCGCAGGCGCAGGAAGGCGCCGGGGATCAGCCTCGCCCCTGCATTCTCGAAGACGGCGCGGACGGTGATGGTGCCGGTCGCCGTGTCGAATTGCGGCGTGATGTAGTCGAGCCTGCCCCGGTGCGGGTACCCCTCCTCGGTCATCAGCCCGGCCTCGACCGGGACATGGTCGAGATTGCGAGCCGTCCTGCCGTGGGCGGCCATCCGGGCGCGGATCTGCAGCGCGTCCTGCTCGCTGATGGTGAAGCTGGCATAGATGGGATCGACCTGCACCAGCGTCGCCAGTGTCGTCGGCCCGCCGACGCCGACCAGGCTGCCGACGGAGAACAGGTGCGCCGTGACGACGCCGTCGAAGGGCGCGGTCACCCTTGTGTAGCTCAGGTCGAGCTGGGCGAGCGTCACCCCCGCCTCCTGGCCCCGGATGGTGGCGCGCAGTCCGTCACGCTGGGCGCGCTGCTGGTCGACGGTGGACTGCGCCGCCCAGGAATCGCGGCCGAGCGTGACCTGGCGCTGTAGCTCCCGCTCCGCCTGCACAAGCTGCGCCTGGGAGTTCTCCAGGTTGGCTTGGGCCTGCTGCAGCTTCGCCTGGTACTCCGTCGGGTCGATCTGGAAGAGCAGATCGCCGCGCTTCACGAAGGCGCCGTCCCGGTAGCCGATCGAGACCAGGTACCCCGGCACTCTGGCGACGAGGTCCACCGACGCGACGGCGACGGCATTCCCGGTGGCCTCCAGATAGGGCGTGACGAGCTGCTGGAGCGGGCGGGCGACCGCGATCCGGGGCGTAGGAGGCGCGACGAGCGGGCTCTCCTCCTTGCAGCCGCCCAGCAACGCGACAGTCAGCAGGAAGGCGGCGCGGTGCGCAGGCGCACGGCGGCTACAGGCGGTGGCGTCCGTTCTGGCTCCAGGCTCCGCGTATCGCACCATGCGCCCGGCCATGTTCCCCTCCCAGGCGAAGCCGCGAGGAACGGCGCCTCCGCATCGTAATCAGTTTATCCGCCGCGCAACCGCCGTCGCAAATTAATTTGTTCGGGGCAGGTATCGAGACATTGTTATCACCGCATCGGCCGGACCGGACCGCGTCATTTCGGCTGAAACGAGGATGCCTGGGTCCGCCTCCGGAACCCCGGCGCGCAGGAGAGACGTATCTTGGGCGTGGAAGGAGCAGCCGAGAGTCGCCCAACCCATACGCCGCCGTTGCCGCATGGAGGACAGGCATGGCCAAACGGCGCCTACTCCGCACGGGCGACCTCGCAGGTTTTTTGGCCCGCGCCCCCGGCTCGTGTGACGGTTGCGGTACGATCAGCGGCTGGCAGTCCCGCGCGCGGACCGGGCGAACGGCGGGCTGCAGCACTTCGGGAGCGGCGGCACCCATGGACCTGAGCCTCCATCTCGTCGCCCTTCCGCTCTGGGTGTCAGGGCCATTGCTGGTCGGGGGCCCGACGGCGGCCGCAGCGCTCGGGCCTCTGCTGGTGCGCCGGTACGTCGCGCTCGAACGGCTCTCGACCAACAACGAGGTGGCGGGCTTCAAATTCGCCACGCTGGGCGTCGTCTACGCCGTCCTGCTCGCCTTCGCCGTGATCGTCGTCTGGGAGAAATTCCGCGATGCCGAGAGTGCCGTCGCGCATGAGGCCGGCGCAGTCGCGGCGTTGTACCGGCTCTCGGGCGGCCTCGACTCCGACGCGCGGGCGACGTTGCGCACCGAGCTCGCGCGGTACATCCGCACCGTCGTCGCCGATGATTTTCCGGCGATGGCCCGAGGCAGGGGGAGCGGCGCGGCCGCCCGCGCCCTGACGGAGGTCTACGGCGCCGTCATTGCCCATGACGCGGCCGGCATTCGGGGCGAGGCGCTCCGGGCCGAGATGCTCGACCAGCTGGACCAGGTGACGCGGGCCAGGCGGCAGAGGCTGGTCCTCGCTTCCGGCGTCGTGCCGGGGATCATATGGCTCGTGCTCTTCGGCGGTGCCGTCCTGACGATCGTCTTCACCTTCTTCTTCGGGACCGAGAACCTGCACGCGCAAGTGTGGATGACGGTGATGCTGGCGCTGATGGTCTGCACTGCCTTGTTCGTGGTTGTGGCGGTTGACCATCCGTTCACCGGATCCGTGCGGGTGACCGCGGAGGCGCTGGAGGCGGTGCTGGACGCCTTCAGCGACGGTCCGGCCCCGGGCGCCTCCGTCGCCCGGTGATGAGGGCCGCCGCCTGTGACGTACGGTGCCGTACCGGGTGCGGCAGGAGACCGGCGGGCAGCCGAGCGGCGGGAGGAGTGGAGCGCCGGCGACTCCTTGCACCTCATTGCGGAGGAGCTGGAGTGGGTAGAGGCCGAGGTGGATGGACCGCGCTGTCGGGTTTGACCGCGCCGATGCAGCTCCGGATGGATGCCCGGAATTGCACCAGGCGTCGGACAGAGATGTCCCCCGGCTCACTCAGACGGTGAGGAGCCTGCGCACCGACGCCTCGTCCAGCGAGTCCACGGGGCCGCTCAGCGCGACCTCGCCGCGCACCATCACCGCGACCGTGTCGGCGAGGCTGCGGGCGAACTCGTAGTACTGCTCCACCAGCACCACCGCGAGGCCGCGCGCACGGGCGAGGTGCTCGATCACGCGCGCGATATCCTTGATGACGGAGGGCTGAATGCCCTCGGTCGGCTCGTCGAGGATCAGCAGCCGCGACCGCGCGGTGAGCGCGCGCGCGATGGCGAGCTGCTGCTGCTGGCCGCCGGAGAGGTCGCCGCCGCGCCGGCGGAGGAAGCGGCGCAGGATCGGGAAGAGCTCGAACACTTCCTCCGGCACGCCCCGCGCGCCGCGCGGCGCGGCGGCGAGGGCGGTCTCCAGGTTCTCCTGCACGGTAAGGAAGGGGAAGATCTCGCGCCCCTGCGGGACGTAGCCGATCCCGGCGCGTGCACGCTCCGCCGGCGGCAGGGCGGTGATGTCCCGGCCCTCCCAGGTGATGCGCCCGCCCTGCACACGCTCCAGCCCGACGATCGCGCGCATCAGGCTAGACTTGCCCACGCCATTGCGGCCGAGCACGCAGGTGATGCGCCCCGCCTCCGCGCTGAGATCCACGCCGCGCAGGCAGCGGCTGGCGCCGTAGGAGAGGTCGAGGCCGCGCACGTCGAGCATGGATCAGCGCCCCAGATAGACCTCGATGACGCGCGGGTCGTTCTGCACCTGGTCGATCGGCCCCTCGGACAGCACGGAGCCCTCGTGCAGGACCGTGACCTTGCGGCCGAGCGCACGGACGAATTCGAGGTCGTGCTCCACCACGACCACGCTCCGCCCTCCCTCGGCGATGCGGCGGAGCAGCGTGGCCGTGTGCTCCGTCTCCTGGTCGGTCATGCCGGCGACGGGCTCGTCCACCAGCAGCAGCTCCGGGTCCTGCATCAGCAGCATGCCGATCTCCAGCCATTGCCGCTGGCCGTGGGACAGCACCCCGGCACGGTCGCGCGCGCGGGCGGCGAGGCCGATTTCCTCGAGCGTGGCCTCGATGCGGCGGCGCGCCTCGCCGGTCAGCATCCAGCGCAGGCACGCGACGGGGCCGCGCGGCGCCTTCAGCGCCAGCTCCAGGTTCTCGAACACGGTGAGCGCGTCGAAGACGGTGGGCTTCTGGAACTTCCGTCCGATGCCGAGATTGGCGATCGCGGCCTCGTCCAGCTGCGTCAGATCGTGGTCGCCGAACCGGACGGTGCCGCTCGTCGGGCGTGTCTTGCCGGTGATGACGTCCATCATCGTCGTCTTGCCGGCGCCGTTCGGGCCGATGACGGCGCGCAGCTCGCCAGGGTCCACGACGAGGGAGAGGTCATTCAGCGCGCGGAATCCGTCGAAGACGACGGAGACGCCGTCGAGGTAGAGGACGGGCGGCGCGGCGCTGCTCATGGCTCGCGCCTCCGGAACAGGCCAGCGAGGCCGCGCGGCAGGAACAGGGTGACGGCGATGAAGAGACCGCCGAGGACGAAAAGCCAGAGGTCCGGCGCCACCGAGGTGAGCCAGGTCTTCAGTGCGTTCACGGAGAAGGCGCCGAGCGCCGCACCGACCAGCGTGCCGCGGCCGCCCACGGCCACCCAGATCACCGCCTCGATCGAGTTGCCGGGAGAGAACTCGCCCGGGTTGATGATGCCGACCTGCGGCACGTAAAGCGCGCCGGCAAGCCCGGCGAGCATGGCGGAGAGCACGAAGACGAACAGCTTGTGCGCCGTGACGTCGTAGCCGAGGAAACGCACACGGCTCTCCGCGTCGCGGATCGCGACCAGCACGCGGCCGAGCTTGGAGCCGGCGACGCGGCGGCAGAGCCAGAGCGCGCCGGCGAGCCCGGCCAGCGAGGCATAGAACAGCGCCGCCCGCGCCTCCGGTGTGTGCAGCGGCAGGCCGAGCAGCTCCTTGAAGTCGGTGAAGCCGTTGTTGCCGCCGAAGCCCATGTCGTTGCGGAAGAAGGCGAGCATCAGCGCGTAGGTCATCGCCTGCGTGATGATCGAGAAGTAGACGCCGGTGATGCGCGAGCGGAAGGCAAGGTAGCCCACCACCGCGGCCAGCGCGCCCGGCACGAGCAGGGCCATCGCGAAGGCGAAGGCGAAGTGGTCGAAGCCCCACCAGTACCAGGGCAGCTCCCGCCAGCCGAGGAACACCATGAAGTCGGGCAGGACTGGGTGGCCATAGACGCCGCGGTCGCCGATCAGGCGCATCAGGTGCATGCCGATCGCGTAGCCACCGAGCGCGAAGAAGGCGCCGTGGCCGAGGCTCAGGATGCCCGCATAGCCCCAGATCAGGTCGATCGCCAGGGCGAGGATCGCGTAGCAGATCCACTTGCCCGTGACGGACACCGCGAAATCCGAGACATGCAGCGCGCTGTCCGGGGGCAGCCGGTTGAGGATGGGCAGCAGGGCGAGCAGCAGCAGCGCGCCGAGGATCACGGCGCGCAGGCCGACCCGCGCCGCCGGAAGCGCCGGGTGGGCGGCGGTGGTGGTGGTCGTCACGCTCATGCCTCCGCGGCCCGCCCCTTAAGCGCGTAGAGGCCGCGCGGCCGGCGCTGGATGAACAGCATGATCGCGACCAGGACGGCGATCTTCGCCAGCACCGCGCCCGCATAGGGCTCCAGCACCTTGTTGACGACGCCGAGCGTCATCGCGCCGACCAGCGTGCCGGCCAGGCTGCCCACACCGCCGAACACCACCACCATGAAGCTGTCCACGATGTAGCCCGTGCCGAGATTGGGCGAGACGTTGTCGATCTGCGACAGCGCCACCCCCGCCACGCCGGCGATGCCGGAGCCGAAGGCGAAGGTCAGCGCGTCCACGCGGCCGCTCCGGATGCCCATGGTGCTGGCGATGCGGCGGTTCTGGGTAACGGCGCGCATCTCCAGTCCGAAGCGGGTGAAGCGGATGGCCGCGACCGTCAGGCCGAGGACAGCCAGGCCGAACAGGATGATCCAGAGCCGGTTCTGCGTCACCATGACGCCGCCCGGCAGTGTCAGCGTGCCCTGCATCCAGCCGGGGCTGGAGACCTCGCGGTTCTGCGCGCCGAAGAGCAGGCGCACCGCCTGCTGGAGGATCATGCCGACGCCGAAGGTCATCAGCAGCGTCTCCAGCGGCCGACCGTAGAGATGGCGGATCAGCCCGCGCTCCAGCACAGCACCGACGGCAGCGGCGACGAGGAAGGCCGCCGGGATCGAGAGCGGCAGATAGGCGGGCAGCAGCCAGGGCGCGTGGGTCCGGCAGACCTCCTGCACCGCCCAGGCGGTGTAGGCGCCGAGCATCACCATCTCGCCATGCGCCATGTTGATCACGCCCATCACGCCGAAGGTCACGGCGAGGCCAAGCGCGGCGAGCAGCAACACGGAGCCGAGCGAGAGGCCCTGGAACAGCGTCTCCGCCGCACGGCGCAGCGCCAGGCGCCGGTCGATCGCCGCCACCGCGGCATCCACCTCCGGCGCGAGCGCGGGGTCGGCGGCGCGTGCCTCGAGCAGCATGGCGCGGGCGTCGTCCGAGCCGGTCGCGGCGAGCGCCTCCACGCCGGCACGGCGCGTCGCGGGATCGGGTGCGGCGAGGCGCGAGGCAGCGAGAGCGAGCTCCATCCGCGCCCGCACCTGCGGCTGGTCCTCGCGCGCGAGCGCCGCTTCCAGCAAGGCAATGTTCTCCGCGCTGCGGCTGCGGAACACGGCCTCGGCCGCGGCCAGCCGCTCCCCCGGATCGGGCGAGACCAGCTGGAGCCGGCCAAGTGCGCCGCGCAGCGCTGCGCGGACGCGGTTGTTGATGCGCACGGGCTCCGCACCCGTCGCCTCCGCAGGCGCGCCGGTCGCAGCGTCCGACACCGCGTCGCCTTCGCCCCGCACGAGCAGCGCGCCGTCGGGGCGCTTCAGCAGCCTGCCCTCGGCGAGGGCGCGCAGCACGGGCAGCGCGCGCGGATCACCGGTGGCGCCCAAGCGCTCCACCGCCGTCGCCTGCGCGGCGAAGCCGCCGGCAAGGCCGGGCAGCGCGGCGAGGAACGCGTCCTGCGCCGCCGCGGGCAGTGCCGCGGCGACCAGGATCAGCAAGGCGACGAGGAGCCTTCGCATGGCAATCGCGCGCGGCACCGCCCTTCCCTTCGCTCGCGTCAGCCGCGGTTGCGGCGGCTGGCGTTCTCGGGGATGAAGGGCGACCAGTTCTCGGCGACGATCGGCCCGGGCGTCTTCCAGACGATGTTGAACTGGCCGTCCGCCTGCACCTCGCCGATCATCACCGGCTTGGAGAGGTGGTGGTTGCGGTGCATCTCCAGCGTGTAGCCGCAGGGCGCGTCCACCTTCTGGCCGTACATGGCCTCGCGCACCGCGTCCACCGCCGTCGTGCCCGCCTTGGTCACCGCCTGCGTCCACATCTTGAAGCCGACGAGCGTCGCCTCCATCGGGTCGTTGGTCACGCGGCGCGGGTCCCGGATGTAGGCACGCCACATGCGCAGGAACTCGGCGTTCGCCGGCGACTGCACGCTCATGAAATAGTTCCAGGCAGCCAGGTGGCCGACCAGCGGCTTGGTGTCGATGCCAGCCAGCTCCTCCTCGCCGACGCTGAAGGCGACGGAGGGGATGTCCTCCGCCTTGATCCCCTGGTTGCCGAGCTCGCGGTAGAAGGGAACGTTCGCGTCGCCGTTGATGGTGGAGACGATCGCGGTGCGCTTGCCCTCGGAGGCGAAGCGCTTCACGCGGGAGACGATGCCCTGCCAGTCGGAATGGCCGAAGGGCGTGTACTCCTCCAGGATGTCGGAGTCGGGGATGCCCTTGCTGTTCAGGAAGGCGCGCAGGATGCGGTTGGTCGTGCGCGGATAGACGTAGTCGGTGCCGAGCAGCGCGATGCGCCGCGCCCCGCCGCCGTCGTCGCTCATCAGGTACTCGACGGCCGGGATCGCCTGCTGGTTCGGCGCGGCGCCGGTGTAGAAGACGTTGCGCGACTGCTCCTCGCCCTCGTACTGCACGGGGTAGAAGAGCAGGCCGTTCAGCTCCTCGAACACCGGCAGGACGGACTTGCGGGAGACGCTGGTCCAGCAGCCGAACACCACGTCCACCTTCGCCACCTGCAGCAGCTCGCGCGCCTTCTCGGCGAAGAGCGGCCAGTTGGAGGCGGGGTCCACCACCACCGCCTCGACGCGCCGGCCGAGCAGGCCGCCGCGGCCGTTGATCCACTCGACCATCATCAGCACGGTGTCGCGCAGCGCGGTCTCGCTGATCGCCATGGTGCCGGAGAGGGAGTGGAGCACCCCCACCTTGATCGGCGCGCCCTGGGCGACCGCGGGACGGATGGCAGGGGCGGCCAGGGCGCCTGCCAGCCCGGCGAGCGCCGCGCGACGGGTGACTGCGGGGAGGGCGTCTCGGGGCATGTGGTGCGGTCTCCTTCCTTGAAGCCGGAGGTGGACGGGGACGCTGCGCGGCCTCTCGCGGGCCGCTCGGCGCCGGCGCGTTACGAC
>JADGHI010000654.1 GCA_019689515.1 Acetobacteraceae bacterium
GGCGAGCGGCACCCGTTCGGGCGCCGCGGCCAGGATGGCGCGCAGCTCCTCGAGGATGGCAGCGCGCAGGACGTCGGCAGCGGCGGAGGTGGCCGCGGGTGCGCGGCGCTGCGGCGCCCTGAGGCCGAGGGCACCGCTCGCGAAGGCCTCGAAGTCTACCACCGCTTCCGCCGCAGCGCGGCAGGCTTCCGAGGCGATGCCGAGCGCGACCAGGGTGGTGCGCCGGTCGTGCTCGCGCAGGCGCAACAGCACCGGGGTGAAGTCGGCGTCGCTCGACAGGAGGAGGAATTCGTCGAAGCGCGTCGGGTGGGCCAGGGCATCGAGGATGTCCATGACCATCACCACGTCGGCGCCGGTCTTGCCGCCGCGGGTGAGCGCCGGGGTGTCCACGACCTGGAAGCCGGCGCGCAGGAAGGCGTGGCGGAAGCTGCTGAAGTACCGCGGCTTGTCCTCGCCCGGCACCATCGCATAGGCCTGCGGGTTGAGGTAGCAGCGGCGGAGCAGGATCCGCCGGCGCGGCGCCGATGGTGCCGGGCCCGCCGCATCGGCCGCGGCCTCCGGCGGACGACGGTCGGCGCCGCGCTCCAGCCAGGCGATCCAGCGCAGCGGGTCCTGCACGAAGGCGGCGGCCGCCTCCACCTCCTGCTGCATCAGGTGGGAGAAGACGTTGTCGAAGTCGAGGAACAGTGCCGCCCGCACTGAGTCGTCCCGTGCCATCCGTCGCGCGTCCGAGACTGGGGGGCGGGGACACTAAGGAGCGATGGCCGCGGCGTCGAGGCGTTTCCGCAGCCGCAATCGTCCCTGGTGCGCCCCTGTGGGGACGCCGCCGGAGAGAGGGCGCGGCGGGCCGCACCGGGCCGGTTGCCGGTTCCGGGGGCGCGCGCGCCCGCCGCCGCGCAGGTCAGGCGATCAGGAAATTCGAGCCGAGCGCGCCGATCGTCGTGTTCTCGAGCAGCGCGAGGGCGACCCACGAATCCCCGCCGCCGTCCAGGTCCACCCAGACGCGGACGCCGGCCGGTCCCTGGGTGAGTCGCATGTACCCGCCCGCGGCAAGCTCGGCGTAGCTGTCGCCGAAGGTGCCGAGAATGTTCGTCACCACCAGGCGGTCCCCCTCGGCCGCGTCGAAATCGGCGATGCGGTCGCCGCGATCGGCGATCTGGCGGTAGACGAAGCGGTCCGGCCCGTCGCCGCCGACCAGCGAATCCGCGCCGGGGCCGCCGACGAGCCGGTCCTGGCCGGCGCCGCCCTCCAGCGTGTCCCGGCCGCCCACGCCGAAGAGCACGTCGTTGCCGGCGCCGCCCTGCAGCAGGTCGTTGCCCCCGGCGCCGAAGAGCGTGTCCTTGCCGCCCAGGCCCTGGATCGTGTCCGCGCCGGCGCCGCCCCGCAGCGAGTCCGCGGCCGCGGTGCCGAGGATCGGCCCCGCGCCGCCCCCATCCCCGATCGCGTCGATGTCGAGGTCGATCTTCTGGTTCTGATTGCTCATGGTGAGGCTGCGGGTGACCGTGGTCGGCAGGCCGCCGCCCGAGAAGGTCACCGTGTAGGTCCCCGCGGCGAGCGGGGTCTGCCAGCCGCCGGAGGACCAGGTGTTCAGCACGATGGGCGATCCGCCCCCGGTGGGGGTGATCGTCACCGTCACGCCGCCGAGGCCCTCGCCGGGGTCGTAGAAGTGGTCGCCGTCCTTGTCGTCGAAGGCGACGCCGAGGGCGAAATACTGCGTGCCGGAGCGGGCGAAGTCCTCGGTCACGTCCACCGCGGCCCGGCCCTTGTACTCGCCCTGGGCGAGCCCGATCCCGGCCTCCCGCCAGTCCGGGTTGAGCATGTTCATGCGGTGGCCCGGGCTGTTGAAGAGCTGGTCGTGCAGCGCGAGCGCGGTGTCGGCCGTGAGCGCGACGCCGGAGCCGTAGCGGATGGCGATGTTCTCGCCGGCGGCCCAGCTTCCGGTGAAATGGTAGCCCGCGGCGGCCATGCGCTGGGTCGCGGAGCTGCCGCCGGCGCCGGTGTGGGAGAAGGTGTCGGTGGCCAGCATCCACTCGCTGTGGCCGCGCGCCGCATCGATCAGCAGCGGGTTGAAGGCGAGGGGCTGCTTCGGCGCAGTCGAGATCGTGCCGCCCGACAGGCCCTGGTTCAGGTCGATCCCGAGCCGGGCAGCCTCCGCGGCGGGGTCGAGCCGCGCGCGGTTGATCAGCTCGAGGATGTACTGCTCGTAGGCGGTCGGTTCGGCCATGCCCTGGGTGATCTCCCGTATTGCGTGTGCCAGGGGAACCTAATTTGCAGGAGCGGGAGTGCCAAGGCGAAAAGTTTGCAATTTAGAAGGATACAATACTCGAAATGAAGCCGCTGGCGCCCGCGCGGCGAGGTGGCCCGCTGCCATCTGCCCGCAGCCGCGGCGGTCGAGCGGTTCGCAGAGGCCACCGGCACCGCCCAAGGCGCCTTCCCGGCATGCTGTGCTCCGGTTGTGAGGCGCCACCTCGCCGGATTCGCGCGACCCGGACGCGAGGGAGGCAGGG
>JADGHI010000655.1 GCA_019689515.1 Acetobacteraceae bacterium
TGGCGAGGCGCCGCGCGAGAAAGCGCGCATGGCCCCGCCAGCCCCAGGGCGGCCGCGTGTGGTAGCCGAGCCAGAGCGCAAAGCCCGAGAGCAGGAAGAAACCGTCCACCCCGAGCCAGCCCTTGCGGACCACCGCTTCCGCCACCGGCACGCCGCGTAGCGCACCGAGCGTGAGCTCAAGGTGGTAGATCACCACCCAGCCGATGAACAGCAGCCGGAGCCGCGTCAGCCCGGCGATGCGCGGCGGCGCGCCAGCCACCGTGGAGGCCGCGCCGATGACGGCCTCGGAGCCGCCGCGCGCCTCGCCGCCATGCGACGGGATGCGTGCAGCGGAGTCGGGCCGGCCGCCGGCGCGGCCGGTCTCCTCGTCGCGTGCGAGACCGGAACCGGTCGTCGTGGAAGGCAGGCTTCCCATTGCCGTTCCTGACGCATCGCTGATTTCACTCTCGGCGTTGTCGCATGCGACAACCCGTTCGCCACAACGCCAAGCGCATGCGATCCGTTCCGTCCACGCTCCGTCCCTGGCTGATCATCCTGCCTCTCGGCGCCGCGCTGCTCGGTGCCGCGATCGCTGCGCCGGAGATGGCCATACGCCTGGCGCCGGTCCTGATGCTGATCCCGGCCGCGCTGCTGTTCTACGAGTATCCGCTGGCCTTCGCCGTCCTGATGCTTGCGGTCTACGGCCTGGGCGTGGACTTCGAACTGGTCCGGCTGTCCGCGAGCACGGTCCGGGACGGGACCGAGGCCGCCGCCGCGAGCGGCGCGAATGAGGGCATCGCCGCGCTGGGCGCGGTGGTGCTGAAAGTGATGCCCTTCACGCTCGCGGCGATGCTGATGCTGCGCTACGGCTTCGCGCCGGCGGTCAACTGGCCGTTCCTCGCCTTCACGGCGATCGCCGCGATGAGCCTCGTGGTGCTGCCGATGGGGCGGGTCGGCGACTATCCGGAGATGGTGCGGAGCTTCGTCGGCTCGACTGCCCCCTTCGTCCTCGCCTTCGCAGCGGCACCGCGCCGCCTGTGGTCGCTGCTGTGCAAGGGCGTGATCATGGTGCCGCTGGTGAGCACGGCGGTGGGGGTGCTCTACAGCCTCGTGGGCCCGCACTACGTGCTGGACCCGCTCAACCAGCGCTTCCAGGGCATGCACAACGCGCCCTTCCTCGCGGGCTTCTGCGTGACCGCGGTCTTCGCCAGCACGCTCGAATACCTGCGGGGCTTCCGCCCGGTCTGGCTCGCGCTGGGGGCGGCGAACCTGCTCGTTCTGCTTGCCACCCAGGCGCGCGCCCCGACCGCGGCGGTGGCGCTGTTCCTGCTGCTGGTCTTCATCGCCGCCCGCGGCCAGGTCTTCCCACTGCGGCGCAAGGCGGACCTGCTGATGGGCGGGATGCTGCCCGGCCTCATGGTGCTGGTCCCGGCCTTCCTCTTCGCGATGGACCGCTTCATCGGTGTGGACGGAGAGTTCAATTACTCCGGCCGCGACGTGATCTGGCCCTACTTCCTCGACGCGATCCAGAACCGGCCGCTGTTCGGCTACGGCCTCGGCGCCGGCAAGCTGATCGTGGACCCCGAGGATCCGCTCATCAAGCTTCTCCGCTCCAACGCCGCGCACAACGAGTATCTGCGCCTTGCGGTGGACGGCGGCATCATCGGCTGCGCCGCGATCTTCCTCGGCATCATCGCCTGGGTCTGGGCCGGTACGCACCGCCTCCCGCGGGCGGACCGGATCGTGCTGCGCTGCGCCCTGGTCGCGGCGCTGATGCACGCCGCCTTCGACAACGTGCTGATCGCCAGCACCGGCGTGCTCCAGTTCATCTGGTTCACCGCCACCATGGCCCGCGGCCGGCTGGAGGCGCGGAGCGCGGCACCCGCCGCGGCACGCCGCGGGTGGCGGAGCTGGGCCGGGCGTAACGCCGCGGCCGCTGTCCCGAGCCACGGAGCGGGGCGGAGAAGGGTCGCGTAGCGTGACACCGCCGCCGTCGGACCGCAGCATGGGTGCCGAGGAAGCGCCTCCTTTCACGCTCGGGGGCTCTGCCGCCGCCAGCGGCGAGGCGGAGCAGCGGCCAACGCAGGCCGCGGCCCGCCGACGCCGGCTCGACCTCGACCGAGCGAAGGGCGTGGCGATCCTGCTGGTCGTCTTCGGCCACATCGTCGCGCGGGAGCCGCCAGCGGGCGTGGAGTGGTACGATCAGGTCCGCTACCTGATCTACCGGTTCCACATGCCGTTCTTCCTCTATCTGAGCGGCTATGTGGTGTGGCTGACCGGCGCGGCGCTGACGCCGCCCGGCGGGATGCCGGACCTGCTGCGCCGGCGGGCGCAGCGCCTGCTCCTGCCCTTCCTCCTGTTCGGCCTGTTCGTGCTGGTCGGCAAGCTCGCCGCCGCGCGGTTCCTGCACGTGGACAACGCCCCGCCGGGGCTGCTCGACGGGCTGAAGGACCTCGTCTGGACCACGGGCGAGAGCCCCGCGACGATGGTCTGGTTCCTCTGGGTGCTGTTCCTCAGTAGCGCCCTT
>JADGHI010000656.1 GCA_019689515.1 Acetobacteraceae bacterium
CTTCCGCACAAGCGCCAGCAGCGCAATCAGCACCACCGTCCGGAGTTGGACAATGCCGCGACGGCGCTGCAGCACGCCCAGGATCGAATGGTTGAATTCCAGCGCGATCAGAAGGGTCAAGACCATCCCGAAGGCCGCCTGGAAGGTCGCCTGGTCGGCTGGATCCACGAGGTCGTGCAAGATCAGGAGCGCGACCCGTAAGGTGAGGTGGACAAGGGCCGCGACGACGAGCGCCGACACGAGCAGGGAGAGGACCAAGGATACCACCTGCTCGAATCGCTCGTAGGTGGTCAGCGCCGGCCAGGCATCACGTGTCGCCTGGAGAGCGCCTGAGGCCGCATCCCGGTAGCGCTCGAAGATCCTGGCGGCTTGCGGCCGATTCTCGTCCATATTCGCTGCCCCGCTTTCTCTCGCCTCTCACATCTCCGATCCCGCCAGGCGCCGCTCCACGGCGGGCTTGCGCCGAGCGGCCCGGGTGCCACCGCCCTGGTTCGCGGCCTCCGGCGCCTATACATACGCGCTCATCCGCTCGAGACTACGATTGGCGATCGGCCGCTTGCCCGGCGTGACCGCGTTCGACCTCAACGGCCGCCCGGACGAGATGCGGTTCCGGCGCAGCGTCGATCCTTGGGCCGGCAGGAGCTTCACGCCGTAGAGGCGCGCGATGGACGCGGCGTGGCGGCTGCTGACAACGCCGATGCCTCGCTCCGAGGGATGGGGCGGCAAGCACCGGCCCGCCGCCACGCCCAAGTCCATAAGGCGCCGGTCGCCTACCGGCTAGGCTTCTCGGGCGGCGTCGGCCTCGGCGGCGCGCGCTCGGTCACCGTGGTGCTCGGGTGCCTCCGGGCCGTCTCATGGATCACGAAGCGTCCGGTGATGGCCCTGCGGCTGCGACCGCCACCGCCGCCCTTGGGCGGGCTACCGCCCGACTTCTCCGCCATGTCCTTGCTCCTACCGGAGCCCGTTGCCGCCGCTCGTGCGCTTCGCCTATCGATGCGCCGTTGACCGATCCGGCCCGCACGAGACTCCGATCCGCGGGCAGACGGGGAGGCCGGGAAGCTTTGCGAGGGCCCGGCCTCAACCGCTCCGTCAAACGGTCCCGTTAGCCGCTCGGCTCCGAGTCGCCCAATGACCAAGGCGCGCGCATGACGATCCACCGCCGCGGCTTGCCGGGCGCGTGGACGGAAGATTGGCGTTGCCCGTTCTTCGGCAAGGATGGTGGCCCCGGCGGATCGGCGCCGGACTTGGGGGGAGATGCGTGGCCACGATTGGCCTAAGGGGCCCGCTGCCGGAGCCGCTGCGGTAATCATGCCGCGCTCGCATCGAACCGCAAGCGGATTTACGGACCGGTAACGCGTCGCTGGGCCGCGTGAGCGGCTGAGCCGCCATCGGGCGGCGCGTTGGCGGAAGAGCGATGTTCTTTCTTCATTCGAAAGATTGCGGCATCGTTCGCCCATATCGGACCCGGATCGGGAACCTGCCGCGCCGGGGGCGGCGGCGCCGCTGTGGCTGTGCCCCGGCGTGCTGCGTCGGCTCGAGGCGGTGCGCGACAGCGCCCTCGCCTGGGGCGCGACGCCTATGGCGCCGCAGCGGAGGTGCGCGCCGCGGCGGTGGCGCTGCTCCCGACCCTGCCGCAGACGATGGTGGACGAGGCGGTCGCGGCGGCGCTGCCCGACCAACGGCCTGCGCGCCGCGCAGCCGCCGTCCGTCCTCTTGGCAGCTGCAGGCGAGAGGCTCCTGGCCTGACTCTCACCCGGCCCTCCCGGGCCGCGGTGGCCGCTGCCGCCCGACGCGCGCTGGGGCGAGCTCACGTTCCGCCTGACCGCCGACGAGGCGATCGCGTGCACCTTCCGCGGACAGACGCGCCAGCTCGACCCGGACGTCTTCGGCATGCGGAGCGCCCGGAACAGGAAGCCGACGGCCAGTTGGACTGCGTTGAAGGCGCTCGCCATCGAGCGTGGCGTGGTGCCGATCGCGGATCCCAAGCAGGTGGGGCGGATCCAGAAGCGCTACCAGCTTCTCGGGAAGGAGCTTCGGGCCGCCTTCGGCATCCGCGAAGCCCCGATCGCGTGGCACTCAGGCGATCGCTGCTACCGCGCCGCGTTCGTGATCTCCGACGAGCGGCCGGAGCGTGCCCGACGAAGTTTCGCCGGCCCCCGCCGGGCGGCCTGACGTTTTTTTCGCGCCGGCCGCGCCTTGGTTCTCGCCGCTTCGCGCACGGCCGCGGAGCCGACCACCCGATTTTGGTCCTCCTCCGGCGAAGTTTCGCCGGTGCCGGTCGATCGGGCCCTGAGCCCGTCCTCGATCGACGGCATCGCCTCATGGACGACTTCGACTGGCACGGCGCAGTGGACGAAGCCGTGCTCTCCCACATCCGCCGCCAAGCCCGGCGCCTCGACACCGCCGGCGCGGTGCCCGGCATGGACCGGGCGGACCTCGAGCAGGAGCTCCTCCCAGACCTCTGGCGGCGCCGCGGCGCCTTCGACCCGGCCCGCAGCCC
>JADGHI010000657.1 GCA_019689515.1 Acetobacteraceae bacterium
TGCCGGAGCACCCGAACCTGCCCTTCAGCCTCGTCAACCGGCTGCTGACGAAGAAGAACATCTCCGACGTCATCGACGCGGTGTACCGCCACTGCGGCCAGAAGGAGTCGGTGATCTTCGCCGACCGGCTGATGGGACTCGGCTTCACCCAGGCGGCGCGGGCGGGCATCTCCTTCGGCAAGGACGACATGGTTATCCCGGCCGAGAAGGAGGAACTGATCGCGCGGACCAAGGCGGAGGTGAAGGAGTTCGAGCAGCAGTACCTCGACGGCCTGATCACCGCCGGCGAGCGCTACAACAAGGTGGTGGACGCCTGGTCGCGCTGCACCGACGAGGTCGCGGCGGCGATGATGCGCGAGATCTCGAAGCAGGAGCCCGGCAAGCCGGTCAACTCGATCTGGATGATGTCGCACTCCGGCGCGCGCGGCTCGCCGGCGCAGATGCGCCAGCTCGCCGGCATGCGCGGCCTGATGGCGAAGCCCTCGGGCGAGATCATCGAGCAGCCCATCATCGCCAACTTCAAGGAGGGGCTCTCGGTCCTCGAGTACTTCAACTCGACCCACGGCGCGCGCAAGGGCCTCGCCGACACGGCGCTGAAGACGGCGAACTCGGGCTACCTCACGCGGCGCCTGGTGGACGTGGCGCAGGACTGCATCATCGTCGAGCAGGACTGTGGCACGGAGCGCGGCCTCACGGTGCGCGCGGTGCTCGACGGCGGCGAGGTGGTCTCCTCGCTTTCCGAACGGGTCCTCGGTCGCACCGCGCAGGAGGACGTGATCGACCCGGCGACCGGCGAGGTCATCGTCGCCCGCAACCAGCTGATCGAGGAGGCGCAGGCCGAGCGCATCGAGAAGGCGGGCGTGGCCGCAGTGAAGATCCGCTCCGTGCTCACCTGCGACTCGCGCACCGGCGTCTGCGCGCTGTGCTATGGGCGCGATCTCGCGCGTGGCACGCCGGTGAACGTGGGCGAGGCGGTCGGCGTCATCGCTGCGCAGTCCATCGGCGAGCCGGGCACGCAGCTCACGATGCGGACCTTCCACATCGGCGGCGCGGCGCAGCGCGGCGCGGAGCAGTCCTCCGTCGAGGCGCCGGCCGACGGCACGGCGCGTATCGCCAACCGGAACGTCGTGTTCAACAGCCAGGGCGTGCCGGTGGTGATGAGCCGCAACTGCGAGATCATTCTGCTGGACGCGGCGGGGGTGGAGCGTGCGCGCTTCCGCGTGCCCTACGGCGCGCGGCTGCTGGTGGAGGAAGGTGCGCAGGTCACGCGCGGCCAGAAGCTCGCCGAGTGGGATCCGTTCACCCTGCCGATCATCACCGAGCGGGCGGGCACGGTGGAGTTCGCCGACCTGATCGAGGGCGTGACCCTGTTCGAGGAGACCGACCCGGTCACCGGTCTCTCCTCCAAGGTGGTGCGCGAGCCGGTGGACAAGGCGAGGAACGCGAACCTCCGCCCTCGTATGCTGCTGCGCAGCGATGGCGAGTCCACGGATACGGCGCAGTACTTCCTGCAGCCGGCCTCGGTCCTCAACGTGGAGAACGGCGCGCGGGTGAACGCGGGCGACGTGCTCGCGCGGCTGCCGCGCGAGTCCTCGAAGACCCGCGACATCACCGGCGGTCTGCCGCGCGTCGCGGAGCTGTTCGAGGCGCGCCGGCCGAAGGACCACGCGATCATCAGCGAGATCGACGGCCGCGTGGAGTTTGGCAAGGACTACAAGGCCAAGCGCCGCATCCTGGTGGTGCCCGATCCGGTCGGGGACGAGCAGCCGCCGCCGCGTGAGTATCTGATCCCCAAGGGCAAGCACGTCAGCGTGCAGGAGGGCGACTACGTCAAGGCCGGCGACCCGCTGGTGGACGGGCCGCGCGTGCCGCACGACATCCTGCGCGTGCTCGGCGTGGAGGCGCTGGCGAACTACCTCGTCAACGAGATCCAGGACGTCTACCGGCTGCAGGGCGTGAAGATCAACGACAAGCACATCGAGGTGATCGTCCGCCAGATGCTGCAGAAGGTGGAGATCGTGGACCCGGGCGACACCACCTACCTGGTCGGCGAGCAGGTGGACCGCATCGAGTTCGATATCGAGAACGACAGGCGGATCGCCGCGAAGGAGCGTCCGGCGAGGGCGGAGCCGGTGCTGCAGGGCATCACCAAGGCGAGCCTGCAGACCAACTCCTTCATCTCCGCGGCCTCCTTCCAGGAGACGACGCGGGTGCTGACCGAGGCCGCGGTGGCGGGCAAGGTGGACACCCTCGCCGGGCTCAAGGAGAACGTGATCGTCGGGCGGCTGATCCCGGCCGGCACGGGGTCGGTGATGAACCGTCTGCGTGCCCTCGCCGCGCAGCGGGACCGCGGTCGCCTGCCGCCCGCGGCCCCGGCGCTGGCCGGGCCAGCTGCGGGGCAGCACCAGCCCATGCCGCCTGGCCGTCAGGCGGCCGAATAGCGGCGCCTTCCTCACACTGTCAGGCGTCATTTTGGAGGGCCGGTCCCGTATGGGGC
>JADGHI010000658.1 GCA_019689515.1 Acetobacteraceae bacterium
GCCGAGATTGCGCGCGGTCGCCGGCCCGTTCAGCGCCGCCGTGAGGACCGGCCCGGTGCCGGGGAGCGTCCGGCCGTCGAGCGCGATGCGCGGCGACCGCCCGTCCTGCCCCAACGCCGCCGCGGCGGCCACGGCCCAGCCCTGCACCTGGGTGGTGGTGCTGGCCGGCGTCAGCTCCGGCCCCGGCAGGCGGGCGAGCAGCTCCGTCAGGCGATCGGGCAGCACGCCGCTCTCGCGCAGCAGCAGCGCGACGGCGAGCGCATCGCGCGCAGCCGTGCCGTAGTCGTAGAGCCAGAAATTGCGGCCCGGCGTGTGCGCCAGCGCCGCGGCGAAGGCCGCCTCGGCGCGCGGCGTGTCGCCGGCGCGGGCGAAAGCGGCGCCGAGCTGCGCCTTGGCGAGCGGCGTCGGCAGCCGGTCCAGCTCCTCGAGCAGTCGCCGCGCCGCGCCGAGCCGGTGACGGCCGGCGAGCGACAGGGCGTACACCCGATAGGCCTGCGCGGCACGCTCCTCCGGCGTCTCGGTGCCTGCCTCCTCGAGTCCCTCCTCGAGGTACTGCAGGGCCTGGTCCAGCGCCGCATCCGGCACCGCGGCGCCGGCGGCGCGGGCGCGCAGCAGCGCCTCCACGGCGTAGGAGGAGAGCCAGGTCTCCGGCTCGCCCTGCGCGGACCACATGCCGAAGGCGCCGTCGTAGCGCTGGCGGTCGAGCACGGTCTGCACAGCCTGCTGCAGCCGCGCCGCACGCTCCTCGCCGGCCACCCCGTCCGCCGGCATGGCGGCGAGGGCGAGCGCGCGGCTCGACGCCTGCTCCAGGCAGTGGAGCGGGAAGTCCTGCACCGCGCGCAGCAGCGCCGCCACGTCGTAGCGCACCGCGCGCCCGAAGGTGACGCTGGCGCGCCAAGTGCCGGGGAGGAAACGCGCGACCGGCGGGGCCAGCGCATCCTCCCGGCCCGGCGGAAGCTCGGCCGAGGCCACCTCCGTCACCACGCCACGCGAGGACCGGATGGTCAGCCGCGCCTCGCGCTCGGCGCGGAAGCCGTCGGGACCGGTGACAGCGAGGCGCAGCACGCCCTCGCCCGCTTCCGTCGCACGCAGCGTGGTCGTCGGCGTCGCGCGCGCCCCCTGGCCGAGCACGGCCGAGAGCCGGGCCGGACCGGCGAGGGCGATCGCGCCGGTTGCGCTCAGCTCCGCCACGACTTGGCCGGAGGGAAGGTCGAGGTTGTGCAGCAGCACCGCGATCCGCGCCTCGTCGCCGGGGGCGAGGAAGCGGGGCAGGAGCGGCTCCGCCACCACCGGGTCGCGCACGGTCATCGGCCGGTCGGCGTTGCCGACGCGGTTGCCCGTGTCCCAGGCCACCGCCATCAGCCGGAGCTCGCCAGCGAAGTCGGGCAGGTCGAGCGGCACCACCGCGCGCCCGTCGGCGCCGACCGCGACCGGGCCGGAGAACAGCGCGACGGTCTTCTGCGGGATCTCGATCCCGGCGGCGATGCCGTCAGCCTCGTCGCCGCCCTGGCGGAGCACGGTCGGCTCGCCCTCGGCGGGTGCGATCAGCCGGCCGTAGTCGTCGCGGATGTCCACGCCGAGCCGCCGCCGGCCGAGGAAGTGGGCGACCGGGTCCGGCGAGGCGAAGGAGGTGAGGCGCAGGATGCCCTCGTCCACCGCCGCCAGGGTGAGCATCGCGGTGGCGCCCGGGGCGAGCCCGGCGACGCGCACCGGGATTTCGACACGGCCCCGCGGCCGCGCGAGGGTCGGTGCCTCGATCGCCACCTCCAGACGGCGCGAGGCAGGATCGAGCCCGAGCCAGGCGAGGCCAAGCGCGCGCGCGGGCTGGCCGTTGCGCGCCTCGCCGGGGCGGAACACGGTGACGGCGACATAGGCGCCAGGGCCCCAGGCGGCGTCCACCGGAACCTCGACCTCGCCGCCTGCCTCCGGCAGGTCCATCTCGCGCAGCGACACCAGCCGGTCGGTCAGCACGGCAATGGCGGCGCGGCCGGCGAAGGGCGGCTGGATGCGCAGCCGCGCCGTCTCTCCCGGCGCATAGGTGCGGCGATCGGCAGCCACGTCCACCTTGTCCGGCACCTCCGCCGCCTCCACGCCGGCCCAGCCGCTGCGGAAGCGGTAGGAGGTGATGGCGAGGCCGCCCGGCTCCGTCACCTCGATGCGGTAGCGGCCGAAGCCGAGGTTGCGGGCGAAGCGCGCGGGCCGGCCGGGGGCGACGCGCAGCTCGGCGCTGTCCACTGGCTCGTCGATCCAGACGGTTTCGTAGCGGGCGAGGCGCTCGCGCACGACGACACGCCATTGCGGCCGCTCGCGCACCAAGCGCAGGCGCAGCGTCGCGGGGACGGCGCGGCCCTCGGGGCTGACGGCGGCGATGTCGAAGGCGGCCTCGGCGCCCTCGTCCACCGCGCCGCCCTCGAAGGCCGGGCGCAGGGCGATCAGCGTGCCGGGCGGGCGCACCGGGCCGGCGCGGCGGGCGCGGGACGCGCGCCCGCCGGGCTCG
>JADGHI010000030.1 GCA_019689515.1 Acetobacteraceae bacterium
GAACCTCGGCCTGCTGCTGTACTACAGCTGGCGGCTGGCGCTGATCGCAGTTGGCCTCGTGCTGGTGCAGGCGCTGGTGCTGCTGGCGGCGGCGCTGCTGCAACTGCGATTGCAGCGCCGCCTGCTGGACGCCACCGGCCGGGTGCAGTCAGTCGCGCTGGAGCTGGTGGAGGGCATCGCCAAGCTGCGGGTCGCGGCAGCCGAGGAGCGGGCCTTCGCCCGTTTCGCCCGGCTCTTCGGCGAGGAGGCCCGTCTGCGGCTGCGGACCCGCCTGGTCGCGGGCGGCGTGTCTGCCTTCGGCGCCGCATGGGGTACGCTTGCGACCGGGGTGCTGATCGGGGCGGTCGGCCTGGGCTGGGCGACGGTGGGGCTCGGCGATTACGTCGCCTTCAGTGCCGCCTTCGGCCAGTTCCAGGCTGCCATGCTGTCTCTGGCGGGAGTGCTGCCGACGGTTCTGGGATTGCTGCCCCTCTACGAACGGGCGCAACCGATCCTGCAGGCGGTGCCCGAGGATGCCGGCGTCCGGGTCGATCCCGGGCCGCTGCGGGGCCTCGTCGAAGTGCAGGGCGTGACCTTCCGCTACGCCCCGGATCTGCCCCCGGCCTTGGACAACGTCACCCTGCGCGCCGCCCCGGGCGAAATGGTGGCTCTGGTCGGGCCCTCGGGCTCCGGCAAGTCAACGGTGCTGCGGCTGCTGCTCGGCTTCGAGGCGCCGGAGGCCGGCGCCATCTTCTTCGATGGCCATGACCTCGCCGGCCTCGACCCGCGGGCGGTGCGGCGGCAGCTCGGCGTGGTGCTGCAGCGGGGGCGGGTGCTGGCGGGCTCCTTGCTGGAGAACATCGCCGGCGGGGTCCCGCTGACGACCGAGGCGGCGATGGCGGCAGCGCGGGCGGCCGGGCTGGAGGCCGATATCGCCGCCATGCCGATGGGCCTGCACACCATGCTGCCGGAGGGTGGCAGCACGCTCTCGGGCGGCCAGCGGCAGCGGCTGATGATCGCCCGCGCCCTGGCGCACCGGCCGCGCATCCTGCTGCTCGACGAAGCGACGAGCGCGCTCGACAACCGCACGCAGGAGCTGGTGACGCGCAATCTGGAGGCGTTGCAGGTCACCAGCATCGTGGTGGCGCACCGCCTGTCCACGGTGCAGCGCGCGTCCCGCATCTATGTGCTGGAGCAGGGCCGCGTGGTGGAGGAGGGCAGCTTTGCCGAGCTGATGGCGCGCGGCGGACTGTTCGCCCGCCTCGCAGAGCGGCAACTTGCCTGAGCGCCGGGCGCAGCGCCTGCCCGCAGGCAGCCGCGGGCAGTCATGACTACGGCAGCGCAGTCCGCTGCCGGAGTGCTACCGGCGCGCGCCGCTGACACGGCGCCACGTAAACCCGCAGGACACCCTGCCGACCGCGCCTATGGGCAGGACAGGTCCAAGGCGCAGCGGGAGCGCCTTGCCTTGCCGCAGACGAAGAGGCCGCGCTGCCGGCGGCACTTCCCATTGGCCGACTGCAACCGTTCTGTGGCGACTGATGGAGAATTAGACATGACTGCCCAACTTCCGGTTTCATATCGGGAGGGCATGGTTGCGCTACAGGCCCCGCTCCCAGCGCCCGGGCCGAAGCAACGAAGTATGCACCATGATCGGCCAAGCTGCTGCTCTGATCCCTGCTGCAACCAAGCCCCGGCGCTCGCCGCAGCGCCTGCCGCGGACGCCACGCCTCCACAGCGCGTGTCCTTCACTGGAGAGGTCAAGATGAACATTGAGGAATTCGGCAAGTATGTTTGCTCGCTGCAGATCGGGTCTCCCGAATTCCATGAGCTTGCCGCGAGCATGAAGGACGAAGAGACGTTCAAGTCCTACGCGGCCAGCCTTGGCTATGCCGTAACGTCGGACGAAGCCAGGCAGATCGTAGAACTCAATCGGGAGGTCAGCGAGCGCATTCGCAACAGCGGCACGGTCCAGCTCTCCGATGAAGCCCTTGGCGATGTCGCCGGCGGCCTCAACTTCACGGCACTTGGGGCTGTGGTCGGTGGCGGCATCGCCCTGGTCGGGGCCTCCATAGCATTCCTTCCCTTCGCAGCGACCGGGGCAACCGCCGCAGTGCTCGCTGGCAGCATTGGTGCAACGACCGGGTTCGGCGGAGCCGCAGGTACCGCCGTCGGCGCCATTATTGATGCCCTGAAGTAGCAAGCCTGGCGTGGTGGCCTCCTGGGAAGCATTCGCCATGTGCCGCACAATCGGGACATGGGGCGGCTTCGGGATGTCGGCACGCCGACAAAATCCGGAAACAACAGCCACCTAACGGATAGGGAGTTGTCATATGTCGGTGGATACTTTTCGGATCTTTGCCGCGGGCATCGCCAAGGACTCGGAGGAATTCCTCCGACTGGCGGCCAGCATGAGGAGTGGCGCGGATCTTTCAGCCTATGCCAAGAGCCATGGCCACGATCTGTCCCCTGCCGAGGCGGAGGCGATTATCGCAGAAGCGCATAGCGAACTGAAAGCGGCAGGTGCCGGCGAACTGCCGGAGGAGGCCCTGGACCAGATTGCCGGCGGTATTTCCGCTCTTGGTCTGCTCGGCGGAATCGGGGCTGCCGTCGGCACGCTGGCTGCGGCTGCCTTTTTTGCACCTATAGCACCGTTTGTCGGCGTGGGCACCGTAGCCGGAATGTCAGCCGGAGCCGGCATAGCGGCCGGTGGCCTGGGTGCGATGGTGGGCGGCGCGATTGATCTCATCCGCGGCGAGTGATGTGGGGTTCGGAGACAGCATTTCACTTCTTCCGGCCGCCTTGCCATTCTCGGCCCTGACCAACCGACGATGCAGCGGCGGGGGCGGTGGGGTTGTGGGCAACGTGCAGCGTTGTCCATCAAGTCCACCGCCCACCTCCGTCCGGGAGGGCAGGATGGAGGCGCAACAGGCACGGCTGGGATCGGTCAGGCTCTGTCAGCAGACCGGCGACGCGGGCCTCGTCTGCCGCCGCTGCGGTATCTCTCGGCTTAGGTTCCCGGAGCTGCCGGCCGCACCGCTCGCTCCGGAGGAAGGTCTTCGCCGGTGAGGAGGCGCTCATTCTCGAGCTGCGCCGCATCCGCAAGCTCGGTATCAAGCGTCTGCGCATCGAGCTGATCCGCGAGCATGGGCTCCGGCTCGCCCCGGACACCATCCACAAGGTGCTAGGGCCTGTTAGGGCCTGAGCTGGTCGGCGGTAGCGGCGAGGCAGAGGACGCCGAGGAAGGAGCGGGCGGTCTTCTCGTAGCGGGTCGCCACCGCGCGGTCCGGGGCAGTGCCCCGGACCCTTCAGGCGGGCCCGTCCGAGGCGGTGCCTCGGACCGCTCGACGCGGGTGCGGTTGGCGTAGATCCACGGCGGGCAGGCGACCGGCGCCTCGTTCGCCTTCGGAGGGATGGCGGGCCGCGCGCCGGTTCGAGGCATGCCTCGAACCCCAGACGTGCTCGCGGAGGGCGTGGCCGCTGAGGCTGCGGTCGGCCACGACCCACAGTGGCGCGTCCGGCAAGCGGGCGAGCAGGGGCACGGCCTGCGGCGACTCGTGCGCCTGGCCCGGCGCGAGGGCAAAGGCGACAGCCCGTCCCGCGCCGTCCGCGATCACGCACGCCTTGGTGCCATAGCCGCCACGTTCGAGGCGCTGCCTCGAACGGCCAAGCGCCTGACCAGCACCCCGTTGCGCCGGAGCGGCGCCTTTTTGGTCGCGCCCGCCGCCTTCTGGTGGGCGCGGATCGAGGTGCCGTCGAGGGCTGGAGGCATGCCTCCTGGAGCGCACCCCATTTCGACCGGACACGCGGCGCAGCCCTGAGGGCCTAGGTGTGAGCCTAGGCGTGCGCCTATGTCGAAGCCCGTTGAGCGCGTCGAAGTCATCACCGGCCGGGAGCGCCGGAGGCGATACACTGCCGAGGAGAAGGTCCGACTGGTCGAGGAGACAACCCGGCCCGGCATGACGGTCTCAGCCGTCGCCCGGCTCCACGGCGTCTCCCCGAGCCTGCTGTTCGGGTGGAGGCGACGCATGGCTGAGGGTGGCCTCGAAGCAGTCCGAGCCGACGAGGACGTGGTCCCAGCCAGCCGGGTCCGCGAGCTCGAGGCGAAGGTCCGCGAGCTCGAACGCCTCCTCGGCCGCAAGACGATGGAGGTGGAGATCCTCCGCGAGGCGCTGGACCAGGCCCGCCCCAAAAAACTGAGCTTGCGCTTGCCATCGCCGCCACCGGGCGCTTCCCGGTGAAGACCGTAGCCGACACTCTTGGCGTGGCCAGGTCGAACCTGGTGGATGGGCTCCGGCATCCCGAACGGCGCCGCCGCGGCCCATACCGCCGGGCCGGGGACGACGACCTCCTGGCCGCGATCCGCGCCATCACCGACGCGCGGCCGACCTACGGCTATCGCCGCGTCGCAGCCCTGCTGAACCGAGCCAGGCGGGCCTCCGGCGAGCCGCCGGTCAATCGCAAGCGCGTCCTCCGCCTCATGCAGCAGGCCTCGCTGACGCTGCAGCTACACACCGGCAGGCGGCCGATCCGCGCCCATGAGGGCACCGTCGTCGCGCCCGCCTCGAACCGGCGCTGGGCGTCCGACGGCTTCGAGATCTCCTGCTGGAACGGCGAGGTGGTCCGCGTCGCTTTCGCCATCGACACCCACGACCGCGAGGTCATGGCCTGGGTGGCCACGATCGGCGCCGGGATCAGCGGCGAGATGGTGCGCGACATGATGCTCGAATGCGTCGAGCGCCGGTTCGACGCCGTCCGCGCTCCAGAGCCGGTGCAGTGGCTCGCCGACAACGGCTCCGCCTACACCGCAGCCGAGACGGTGGATTTCGCCACGGCGCTGAACCTCGTTGCCTGCTTCACGCCGGTCCGCAGCCCGGAAAGCAACGGCGTCTGCGAGGCCTTTGTCAAAACCATGAAGCGCGACTACGTCCGGGTGAACCCACGCCCCAACGCCATCTCCGTCCTGCAGCAGCTCCCCGCCTGGTTCGACGATTACAACGCCGTCCACCCCCATAGCGGCTTGCGCATGCTCTCGCCGCGTGAGTTCATCGCCCAGCAGTCCGCAACCCCAGCCGCGTGTCCGGTCTGACAGGGGGCACTCCACCTCCAGCCATGCCGAGCGCGACGCCGCGCGCCTGCGCCATCGCCAGCATGCGTTCCCACACGCCGAGCCGCGACCAGCGGGTCTGAGGCACTGCCTCAGACGGTCTGGGCCGGTCGGGGGCAGTGCCCCCGACCCACCAAGGCCCGAACTCCTCGGGCAAGGCGCGCCACTTCGCCCCGTTCTGGTGCCGCCAGACGATGGCCGAGACCGTCCGCCGCAGGTTGCGCGGCGGCGCCTTCGCGGCCGGGCGGCACGCCTCCACCAGCGGCTCCAGCACCGCCCACTGCCCGTCCGTCAGCACCAGCACCGCCCTCCCCGCAAAGAGGGCCGAACGCCGGTAACGCCCCAGCGTTCAGGCGCTAACAGGCCTTAGCACTACTTTGGCGGTGTTGCGGAACGGCCTGAGGCTGCTGGCCGTTCCCCTCCTATCTGCTGAGGCGGGGGGCGAGGATGGCGGCGCGCGGACAGGCTGATTGGATGCGGGAGCTCCAGGCTTGGAGTGCGCCCTTCCTGGAGGCGCTCGATCATCCTGCGCGGCGTCACTGGGCGCCATACTACCTGCGCGGGCTGCTGCTGCCGGGCGAGCGCAAGAGCATCCAGCCCATGGCGGCCCGGCTCGGCCTGCCCGCGCACGACCAGCTCCACAACTTCGTCGCCAGTCCTGCCTGGGACGGTGAGGCGCTCGAAGCGGTGCTGGCGGCCAAGGCGGACGCGCTGGTCGGGGGCGGCGATGCGGTGCTGGTGGTGGACGACACCGCCCTGCCGAAGAAGGGCGCGGCCTCGGTTGGCGTGGCGCACCAATATGCAGGGGCGCTCGGCAAGAACGCCAACTGCCAGACCCTGGTCTCGCTGACGCTGGCGCGTGACGAGGTGCCGGTACCGGTCGCCCTGCGGCTGTTCCTGCCGCGCGAGTGGGTGACGGATCCGGCCCGGCTCGAGCGGGCCGGCGTGCCGGCGGCCCATCGGGCGCCGCGGGCCAAGGGCGAGGTCGCCTTGGCCGAGATCGACCGCCTGACGGCCCTCGGTCTGCGCTTCGGCTGCGTGCTGGCGGATGCAGGCTATGGCAACAGTGCGCTGTTCCGCCAGGCGCTCTCGGCACGCGGGCTGTCCTGGGCGGTCGGCATCCCGAAACTGCAGCAGGCCTATGGGACAGAGGTCGCCCTGCTCTGGCCCCGGGCGCCGACCGGGCGGCCGCGCCGCCAACCGGTGCCGAGCGAGCGGCCGGTCGCGGCCGAGGCGCTGCTCGCCGCTGCCACCTGGCGGCCGGTCGTCTGGCGCCGCGGCACCAAGGCGCCGCTCGTGGCCGAGTTCGCCGCCCTGCGGGTGCGCGTCGCCGATGGCGAGGCGGTGCGCGGCGGCCTCCACCTGCCCGGCGAGGAGGTCTGGCTGGTCGGCGAGCGCCGCGCCTCGGGCGAAGTGAAATACCACCTCTCCAATCTGCCCGCCGAAATACCGCTCGAGCGTCTGGTTGGCCTGATCAAGGCGCGCTGGGTCTGCGAGCAGGCGCACCAGCAGATGAAGGAGGAACTCGGCCTCGACCACTTCGAGGGACGGAACTGGCACGGTCTGCACCACCACGCGCTCATGGTGATGATCGCCATGGCCTTCCTGCAGCACCTCCGCCTCGCCGGGCAGCGCCCGACGAGGCCGGGGAAAAATGCGGCGCCACATTCCGGGCCCGCCACCATCGCCCAGCCTGCCCGCCATCCGCGCCGCACTCATCGCCATGCTTCAACGGCCGCCTGACACGATCGTCCGCTGTCCGCACTGCCGACAACGTCTGCTCATCAGGAACGTAACATCAGCACAGCCAAAGTAGTGTTAGAGCGTGTTTGAGAAGGGGATTCCGGTGTGGCACGCGGCGTGATGCAAGGGGTGTTGCCCTGATGGACGAGGCCCGATGCCAACCCGACGCCGCCGCTCCTATCCGACCGACCTGACCGACGCGCAGTGAGCGGCGATCGCCGAACTTGTGCCCGAGGCGCGTCCTGGCGGCAGGCCGCGTGCCACGTCGTCGCGTGAACTGGTGAACGCGATCCTCTACGCGCTGCGGGGTGGGCAGGCGTGGCGCCTGCTGCCGCACGATTTCCCGCCGTGGCAGACCGTCTACTACGACCTGCGTCGCTGGCAGGCCGAAGGTGTTTGGGAGCGCATCCCTCATGCCGTGCTGATGGCCGACCGCGAGCGGGCGGGCCGCGAAGCCGGTCCCTCAGCGGCGATCATCGACAGCCAGTCGGTAGCCAGTCGGTCAGGACCGGAGACCAAAAGGGGGCTCACGTGGCCACGACCCGGGCAAGAAGATCGCGGGCCGCAAGCGGCACATCCTGACCGACACCGATGGCCGCCCGCTCGCCGTGCAGGTCCGTGCGGGCGACGGGCAGGACCGCGACGGCGCCAAACCGCTGCTGCGGGCCTCCCGCCACCTCTGGGCCTCCGTCGAGGCCGTGTTCGCCGATGGCGGCTATGCCGGAGGACTCGTCGCATGGGCGAAGGAGGAGACCCACCTCGCGCTGTCCGTCGTCAAGCGGCCCCGCGCCCTCCCGCGCTTCGAGCCGCTGCCCCGCCGCTGGGGCTTGGGGCAGCGCCCCAAGCCGAGCGGACATTCGGATGGCCGATCAAGAACCGCCGCCTCGTCCGCGACTTCGAGCAGCGCGTCGACGTCGCCGAAACCCTCATCCGCATCGCCGCTACCGCGACCATGCTCCAGCGCATCATCTGATCGCACCGCCCCTTCTCAAACACGCTTTAAGCCATGCGTCGCCGGCAACTGTGCGGAGCAAAAATGCAATTGTCGCAGAGGGATACTGCTCCTATCTCGCGCGGCGCAGCAAGGCGGTTCGCCGCGATGCTGTCTTGGACGTTTCCTCCCTAAACTCGGCGGTGCCTCCGGGCACCGCCTCTTTTTTGCCCGTTCGCGGCACGGCGTGAGCTCGTCGCTGCTGCGCGTTCCCCGTTAGCGCCCACGCTGATCACGCGCCCCGCATCATCATGGGAACGATGACAACGGGGCGAAAACGGGCCGCCGTGGGGCCGCAGCCTCCGCGATCATGCTGCAGAAGTCCCACTGGCTTTCCGCAGCCGCACGCCTTGCCCACCGCCGTTTTCGGCGATGAACTCGACGCCGGCGCCGCGCAGGGCTGCGGCCAGCTTCCCGGTGGTGGTGGCGCGGGGGGCAGTGTTCTTAAGCTCGAAATCGGCAAGCGTTCGCAGTGGGACGCCACTGATTTCCGCCAGCTTCTCGCGGGACCAGCCGAGTAGCGCGCGAGCGGCCCGGCACTGCGCCGCCGAAATCGCATCATTTGTGCGATTAGGACTGGACATATCGCACGTTTTATGCGAAAAGAGGGGCGTGACGGAAGGGTAACGGCCGAGCCGGAGGGGGTCGGAGCCTCCGGCCCGGCCTAACCGCAACCCGAACACGGAGCGTTCGGATCATGGCTGCTTCCACTCCTACCACATCGCGCCGCTCTCTGCTCGGCGCGGGCGCATCCTCGTTGCTGCTGGTCGCGGCGACTGGGGCTGGCGCCGCCAAGGCGGCCGAGCTCGACGGCGAGTTGATCGCCGCATGCCGCGCCTTCGTCGCAGCGGTGGCCGATGAGCACCGCGGCGTTGATGTCGAGGACAAGGCGCTCGTCGCCGAGGCCTGAGACCGCATGGAGGAGCTGGCGGACACGATTTGCGCGACGCCGGCCCGCACGCCTGAGGGGCTGCGCGCAAAGGCACGCCTTCGCGCGCGTGCAGTCGCTGCTGCGTGACGGCATCCGCGTGCGCCACATCACCGAACAGGCGGCCGAGGCGCACAACCGCGACCTGCAGGAGCGGGTGACCGGATTCGCCATCGCGCGCGACGCGGTGGAGGCGCTGCGCGGCGGTGCCTCGGAGGAGGAGGTCCTCCGCCGGTTCGATGCCGAGATGCAGGGGGCAGCGCGGCAGGGCCGGCCCGTGAACCCGACGCTGCGGACGCGCGTGCAGGCGATCGTGCGCGACGAAGCCGCCTATGTCTGCGCCGCCCGGGCGGAGCACCGCACCGAGGTGCCCGCGCAGTACGACGACTGGCGGACGCGCGTGCACGGCGGCGTGGCAGGCCCGCCGGCCGAGGCCGCCGCGCTGGCGCAGGCGGCGCACACCGCCAGGGAGGAGCGGCTCGCGGCGCAGATCGAGGCGGAGCAGGAGGTCTTCGCCGAGTGGCGCGGTGCGGCAAGGCCTGCCGAACATCCAGCGCCGCCGCGGCGAGATCCTCCGGCGCCGGATGGACGGCACCGCGACCGCGCAGGACGTGCGCCTCGATCGGCTCCTCGGCGAGCTCGAGCAGCACCGGAGGCAGGCGCTCGCGCAGGATCCGCTCGCCACCGCCGCGGCGGTCCATGCTCGGCAGGGCCGCCTAGGCTTCACCGAGCTGGCGCCGATCGACCCTGAGGCCGGGGTCAACGGCCTGATCGAGACACTGCGCGTCCGCCAGTCGCAGGCGGCGATCCTTGGGCGGCTGGAGGGCATTGCTGATATGCCCCTGTTCACCCGCACGGAGAGCGAGGCGATCGCGCAACGCATCGAGCGTGGGAGCCCGGAGGAGCAGGCGCAGTTCCTGCGCGCGCTGGCGGCGGGGCTTGGCGCCGACAGGATGAAGCGCACGCTGGCGAGCCTCATGCCCCGCGGCAATGGCCGGGAGGCGCGCGACACCTCACCGCGCTTCCCGGCCTTCATAGTGGCCGGCGCCGTCGCGGAGCGCGGTCAGGAGCGGCTTGCCGGCGAAATCCTGCGCGGCACGTACCCGCTGCAATACGTGTCGCCGCCCGCGCTCGTCGGGCACGACTTCGAGGCCGCGGCGCGCAGCCACCTGGGCGGCGCATTCGCCCATGTCCCGCAAACCGAGGCGATGATCGTTGCGGCCGTGCGCGCGGTCTATGCGGAGCGGGTCGGCAGCGGTTTCGACCCGGCCGACGAGAGCCGGAGCCGCACGCGCGAGCCGACGATCCACGAGCGGAGCATGAAAACCGCCCTCGTGAGCCGGATCGTGAACAAGGTGGCGCCCACGGTGGAATTCCGCGGCCGGCGGCTGCCGGCGCCGCGCGGCTTGAGCCAGCAGGACTCCGACGCCGAGATGGCCCGCATGCCGCCGGAGGCGCTCCTCGGCGCGCGAGCAACGGACGGGCGCGCCGTCACGCCGGACATGGTACGCCGCTACGGCAACCTCGTCGCGGTCGGCGAGGACCGGTACCACATTATCGTCAACGGCGCTTTCTACGTCACGGATGAGACTGGCACGTGGCCGTTCGTGCTCGACATGCGCCGGCCCTGGCCGGAGACGCCGCTCGCCGCGGTGGACATGCCGACGGAGCGGCACACGCGGGCCTTCGCCTTCTTCGTCTCGCAGGGCCGGACGGTAGCGCAGACGGTGGGACTGGTCGCAAACCTGCACCACGAGAGCCACGTCCGGCACGACGCGCCGGCCGGCGACGGCGGCGCCTCGGTCGGCATGCTGCAGTGGCATGGGCCGCGCCGAGCGGAGTTCCGCCGCGTCATGGGCAAGCCCGTCGAGCAGGCGAGCTTCGACGACCAGCTCCGGTTCATCCAGTACGAGCTGACCGAAAGGGCGGAGCGGGCGGCGGGCGAGGCGCCACGCGCCGCGCGGACGGCGGCGGAGGCCGGCACCATCGCGTCGCGGCGCTACGTGCGGCCGCGCGACGTGGAGGGCGAGGCGCGCAGCCGCGGGCGGACGGCGGCGGCGTATGCGGCCCGGCTTGGCCGGCGCTTCCAGGGGCCGACCGGCGCGGTGCCACGGATCGAGAGCTTCTGAGCGATGGGCGAGACGGCGGCGATCATCACGGCGATGATCGTCTCTGCGGCGGCGAACGCGGGGACGGCGATCTACGCCGGCGAGCAGCGGCGGGCAAGGCGCAGGCGCAGCAGTACGAGGAGGCGCGCCGGGCGGCGGCGCTCGCGGCGGACCAGCAGGAGGCGCAGACGCGGCGGTGGCTGAACGCCGTCCTCTCCGCGCAGAACGCCTTGTGCGCGGCGCGCGGTCTCGATCTTGGGTCGCCCACGGGGCAGTTGTTGCGCGAGGAAGCCGTCGCGGACGCCGCCGCGGACATTGAGACGCTACGGCTGGAGGCCGGCCGCATGGACCGGCGCTAGAGCGGTTTTTGATCAGTCTGCGTCATATCCGGCGGCGGCGAAGTGGTTGGCGCACTCGTCAGGCGTGAAGGTGTCGACGATGCGTCCGATGGTGTTCCAGAGGCCCTCGACGGTGCGCGCGGCGGCCTTGCGCGGCATGGCTTTCAGCTTGGCGAAGGCGTTCTCGATTGGATTGAACCCGGGGCTGTAGGGCGGGAGGTAGAGCAGGCTCGCGCCCGCGGCCTCGATCGCGGCGCGAACGCCAGCGCCCTTGTGGCTGCCGAGGTTGTCCATGACGACGATGTCGCCGGGCCGGAGTTCGGGAACGAGCGCCTGATCGATGTAGGCCTGGAAGGCCACGCCGTTGATCGGCCCGTCGAGCACCATCGGCGCGACCATGCCGGAGTTGCGCAGCGCGGCGACGAAGGCGGTCGTCTTCCAGTGCCCGTGCGGGATGGGCGAGCGCAAGCGCTCGCCACGAAGTGCCCGGCCATGAGTGCGGGTCATCTTCGTCGAGGCCCGTTCAAGGCAGCGCCTTGAACCGTCGATAAACACCAGGCGGTCGGGATCGAGGTCGGGCTGGCCCTCGAACCACGCCCAGCGCCGCCTCAGGATGTCGGGACGAGCTTCGCGTCCGAAGCAGTGCTTCGGACCCTGCTCGGCCGCGTGTGCCGTCTTTTTTTGCGCGTGATCCGGTGCCGGTCGAAGAACCGCCAGACCGCCGCGATGCTCGCCGGCACCCCGGCTCTGGCCAGTTCCGCCCGGATCTCGGCCAGCGTGACGTCGGGCTTCTGCTCGATGAGGTCGAGGATCAACGACGCATGGGCCTCGATGCGCGCCGAGCGGCGATCGCCACCGAGCGGGCCGGGCGCGACCGTTCCCACCTCTCGTGATCGGGCGCACCAGCGGATTGCGCTCGACGCGCTGACCCCGAACCGCATCGCTGCGGCACGACAGGACGCTCCTGCCGCGACCGCCGACACCACCCTCTCGCGAAGATCCACCGACAGCGCCTTGGACATGCATGCCGGCCTCCTCGCCGACAGGCAGCTTGAATCAGATCAGCCCCGCGTCGGGGAAGCCCCTTCCGATTCAATCAGTTCAAAAACCGCTCTAGGACTTGGCCGGCGACGTGGCCGCGGCACGCGGCGAGGCGGCTCTCGTCTCCGCCATCGGCAGCGCCGTCGCCAGCATAGCCCAGGCGGGGCGTCACGGGCTGGCGGATCAGCCGCGCGACCAGCGGCGCCGGCATCCTGGGGCGCGCCTGACGTGACACCCTACGCCCTGATCGCCGCGCTCGCGCTGACCTTCGCCGTCCACGGCCTCCTGTTCGCGCTCTGGCCGCGGGTCGGGCTGCTGGCGTTGCGCCGGATCATCGAGGGCGGGGAGGACGTGATGCGCCGGCGTGGGCGCTGGCAGGCGGCGGGCGGCTTGGCCGTGCTGCTGCTGGTCGCATGGACCGCGTCATGACGCCGCAAGTACTCACCGAGCGCAGCGCCCTGCGGGCACCGGTTGCGCGCACCCTGCCCCCGGGCGCCGTGCGGGCCAACCGCGCCGCGTCGTCGCCGTGGAACGATGGCGCACGACGCGGTGCGGCCCCGTCCACGAGGTGTGTGTCCGTCGCGCCACACGCCGAAAACAACTTCACGCGGCGCTCCGACGTGCAAGAGACACTGCGTGGCAGATGGAAGTACGCCGAGGAACGCCAGTCCGCGGAGAGTTGTACAGTACCGTGGAAGATCACCCGGAAACCAGCCTTCTACCTGGCTTTGCGGCGTGACGACCGCGCCCCTTCCGAGAGAGCGCTCGCCCATGCGCACCACGTGAAAGTTCTTGTTGTCTGCGGCGGCTCGTATCTGAAGAAGAGAGGTCCAGCGGCGTTTGCGCGCCACCATGTCGGCGAACGACGAGGGCCACGATGACCACACGCAGGGGCAAGGCGGGCGCCACACTGGCGACGGCACCCAACGGCGGAGCACCGGGGTTCAGTCCCTATCTCACCGAGCAGCAGTTCAGCGAGCGCTACCACGTGAGCCCGCGGACGGCGCAGCGGTGGCGCTCAACCGGCGATGGACCGCCATTCGTGCGCCTGGGGCCGCGGCGCGTGCTCTACAGGTTGAGCGACTGCGAGGCCTGGGCCGCCTCGCGCACCTTCGCACATCGCGCGGAGGAGCTCGCGCGACCCGGCGCGTCACAGGGGCAAGGCCAAGGAGTGACGGCGGGCTGACGTAGATGCGGCCCGTCCAGTGGGCGCCGGCGGGCCGCGGGATCGTCAGGGAAAAAGCACTGCGGGCGCATGTGTACCAGCCCGCCCGCGGCCGCTGCAAGCCGGCAACGAAGGGGGCTCGTGGACACTAAGCGGAAGGACAGGGGAACTGGGCGGCGCTTGGCGAGGCTGCGCCGCACCCGCAAAGAACACCTCGCCGGGCTGCTCGCACTCTTCGCCGATGCGGACGTGCCGCACGAGGTGAAGGAGACGTTTGCCTGGGAAGAAGTTGCAGCGCTCGGAGACCACCAGCGCCGCATCGGCGCCTTGAACTCCTTCCCGATGACAGGGGGGCGTGCATGAGCTGCGCGCCCATGGGGCGCCTGGCACCGACGCGCAGCTCGGCGAGCGGGGGCGGCGGTTCATCATCCGCCGCGAGCAGGCGGTGCCGCCACAGCCCTCCCCGGATGGCGCAGATCCGGCCCGGCTTGCGGCCTTCGTCCTGCCGCTGCTCTTCGACACCGCCGAACACCATGATGGCGACGCCCTGCGGCTCACCCGGCCGGACCTGCCGGCGATCCTCTTCGACCCGCACACCGGCCGATGGAAGTGCAGCGCCAGCACAGTAGACGGGACCGGGCTTCTCGAGCTTGTCGCGTGGGCGAGGGATTGGGACCTCCCCCGCGCCGCGGCCTGGCTCTACGTGCTGTGCATCGCCGCCACGCGCCCCGCTCCCGCGCGCGAGGGCCGCCTGATGGACGCGGTGCAGGCAATCCTCGACGCGTTCAGCCGGCAGCCGGGCGACAGCCTCACCGGTATCAACACCGCCTTCGACGCGGCGCTGCAGCAGTTCCAGCCGGCGGCACCATGGCAGCCGATCCCCCGAACCCCGCCGTGGCGGCCTTCCTCAGCGTTGGCCACTGGCTCGAGCGGGAGATCGAGCCGCCGGAGTTCCTGCTCGGCGAGGTGGTCACCAAGACCACCCGCTGGTTCATCGGGGCCCCCCACGGGCATCGGCAAGACGCACCTCGCGCTCGGCCTCGCCGCTGGCATGGCGACCGGGCGGGGCTTTCTCCACTGGCGCGCCGCGCGCCCGGCGCGCGTCCTCTACATCGATGGCGAGATGTCGAGCGAGCTGCTGCAGAAGCGGTTGCGCGATCTACAGCGGCGCGAGCCCGGCGCGCTGCTCGCGACCAACCTCTTCGCCTTCTCCTGGGAGGACTGCGAGGAGCTGGCGCGCATCGAGCCTCGGCTCGGCACCTTCGCGCCGCTGAACACCCCTGAGGGCCAGGCCTTCATGCTTGGGCTAATCGAGGCCATTGGCGGTATCGACGTAGTGATCCTCGACAACCGCATGTCGCTCACGACGGGCGACATGAAGGAGGAGCTCCCCTGGACCGACACCATGCCCTTGGTGCTCGAGCTGACGCGCCGGCGCATCGCCCAGATCTGGATCGACCACATGGGCCACGATGCCAAGCACATCTACGGCTCAAAGATGAAAGAATGGCAGTTCGACGCGGTCGCGATCCTCGAGAGTGTCGAGAACGCCGCGGCCGACATCAGCTTCCGTCTCCGCTTCACCAAGGCGCGCCGGCGCGAGCCCTCCAACCGCGCCGACTTCGAGCCGGTGGTGCTGACGCTCGCGGAGGACACCTGGCAGAGCGACGTCGGCGCCGCTCCCACCCAGGTGGACGCCAAGCGGTAGGCGGAGGCGCGCCTGACCGACGAGGCCGCCCTGCTGCTGCGCCATCTGCGCGACCTCGCCGCGAGCGCCGCCCCGGCCTCGCCCAAGCCGGGCATGCCTGCCGTCCCCGCAGTGAACCGTTCCCACCTCATCGCCCACCTCATCAAGCGAAGCTGGTTCACCGAGGACGAGGTGCGCCGAACCGTTCCCAGCCGTGGGAACGCAACACAGCCGATCACGCGCCCGGCGCAGCGGCGGCTCGGCAAGGCCCTGGACGCCTTGCAACGCAAGGGCTTGACCGCAGCCACGGGCGATCGGGTGTGGCCGCTATGAAGCCCGATCGGCCGCACCGTTCCCAACCGTTCCCCGCGCCAGCCGGGGAAACGTTCCCCGTTCCCAGCGTTCCCACCCCCCTATAGGGGGGCGGAACGAGGAACGCGGGAACACCCGCAGCTCCGGTAACAACCGGCACGCCGATCTGGAAACACGACCCATGGACACGCCGACGTTCCCCCGTAGCGCCGAAGGACCCCGCGAACCGACCGCTCACCGCGAAGGAGAAGCGGCTCGTCCAGATCATCGCCATCTCCGCCTCCGAAGGGCGCGAGATGTCACGGCAGGAGCTCGGGGAGGCCGCTGGCTACGACACTGGCGAGACGGCGCGGGTGCAGGCCTCTCGCGCAATCGCAAGGCCTGCCGTTCGCGCTGCCATCATCGCCGCCCTCAGGGAAACGGCGCAGGGGGACGCGCCCGGCGCCTATGCGGCGCTACGCCACGTGGCGCGGTCGGCCAAGAG
>JADGHI010000659.1 GCA_019689515.1 Acetobacteraceae bacterium
TTCCAGGCCTGTGCCGGATTCTCCGCCTCCTCGAGGTCGTTGCGGTCTGGATACTCACCCGCGTTGATGTCGCCGCGCAGGTTGCCTGCCGCGAGCACCATCAGACGCCGTCGGTCGCCCCCGCCATAGCAGAGCTGGTCGATCGCCGCCGACCAGGAGGACGGCCGCCCGCGCCCGAGGCCGACCTCGCTCGTGACGGCCATGCAGAAGACCCGCCGCCGGCGAGGCGCCTTGGTCTCGGCCTTGCCGATGCTCAGGGCGGTGATCGCGCCGTACAGGTCTGGGTCGTTCTGAGCGGCAGGCGGCAGGATCTTGACCGTCTCCAGCCCGTGGCCGAGCTCGACAGCCCCGCCATTGGCGAGCGCAGCCTCCAGGTCGCCATAGAGGGCGATCCCTGCCATCGCCGTGCCGTGCCCGCTCCAGTACGCGCTGTCGCCGACTCCCCAGGCATCGTCATAGGCATGCTGGTCCGCAGGATCGAGACCCGGCGCGATCAGCGGGTGCGCCTGCGTGGCACCGCTGTCGAGCAGGCACACCACGGGCGCGAGCACGGATGGGGGTATCACGCGCCCGGCGAGGTCACGCGCCCAGTCCGCCTGCTCCACCGGGCGCATCTCCAGGAACAGCGTCGGCGTGTCCTTTGCGATACGCAGCTCGGCGACGGCATCCGAGTTCCCGATCAGCCGCGCCATCGTGGCCTCGTCGGCCAGGGCGAGGACCACGTCGCGCTCGGGAAAGCTGATGGCGTGTTCCTTCAGCGCCACGTTGAGCCGCGCTGCGACCCTCTGGAAGGTGGCGAGCCGCCCGTCCCGCAGCCAAACCTCCCACCAGGTTTGGCGTCCCCCGGCCGGGAACAACTCCATGCTGTCGGTGAAGAGCGAGCGCACCGCGCCCAGGCGCACGTCCTCGATGCGGGCAATCAGGTTCTGGTTCTTGGGCCGCCCCTTCTTGGTGTCCTCGTCGCGGTAGGCCTCGATCTTCTTGACGAAGAAGTCGGCCGAGCGCTCGGGTACGAACACCGTCGCCGTGACCATCTCGTCGCCCTCGGCCGGCGGTCGAACGGCGACCAGCTCAATAGCCTTCGGCTTGTTCTCCAGGCCCTCGACCGCCGCGCGCTCGACAACGGGTATATCGAATTCCAGGTAGAAGCCCGGCTCGCCCTCGGCGATGCTCGTCTCGCGCGCAGCTATGCGCCGACGCCCCTCGGCGAGGGCCGTCCCGATCGCCCGCTCGAGGCGCGCCGCGTGCGCGGCACGCGCGCGTGCCGGCGGCAGACCCTGCCTCACTGTCCGAGGAGAAGTGTAGGCTTCGCTCTTGCCGCCGCCCTCGATGTGGAGGTGCGGGCGGTCGCGCGGGAAGTCAGGCATGGGGCGTGGACGACACCTACAAGGCCGCGGCCTTCCTCTCGGCGAGGGCTGAGAGCAGCGCCGTTGTTGTTACCCCGTCGTGCTCGCCCAGGATGGCCGCCTTCGCCGCCTCATCGGCCGCACGGGCGAGTTCCGCCTGGGACAGCCCCGCAGCCGCATTCAGCACGCTAGGCCAGTCAATGTTCATCGGCCCGAAAGTGGCCAGATGCGCCTCGAGGATGCCCCGCGCCACCTCCGGCCCCGGCAGGTCGTACGGGATGACGTCGTCGAAGCGCCGGAACAGGGCCTTGTCGAGCAGCTCGGGATGGTTCGTGGCCGCGACGATCAGGCTTGGCCCATCGTCGTCCTCCAGGAATTGGAGGAACGAATTCAGGACGCGCCGAATCTCGCCGACGTCATTGGGGCCTGCGCGCTGCGCCCCAAGCGCGTCGAACTCGTCGAAGAAGTAGACGCCCCGCTGGACGGCGATGGCGTCGAAGACGAGGCGCAGCCTCGCTGCCGTCTCGCCCATCATCTTGCCGATCAGCCCGTCGTAGAGGACGGTGAACAGCGGCAGCTTCAGCTCGCCCGCGAGCGCGGCCGCAGTCATGGTCTTCCCGGATCCCGGCGGTCCGACTAGGAGCAGCTTGCGGCGCGGCGCCAGGCCGTGCGCGCGCAGCCGTTCCTGCTGGCGTTGCTCCCGCAGCACCCTGGTCAGCCGAGCCTCCAGGTCGGGGGTCAGCACCATGCTGGAGAGTCGAATGTCCGAGTAGCGCGCGGCGAGGAAGCCCGCGATCTCGCCCTTGGGCTGGGCGATCGGTACGGGCCCAGCACCTCGGCGGGCCACGGTCGCCCGCTTGCCCTTTGCGCTATCGATCAGCTCCCGGAGCTCCTGGGCGAGCTTGCCGTGCCCCTGTCGCGCCTCGTGCGCAGCGAGCTGCGTCGCCACGGAGAGGAAGCGGTCCTCATCTCCGGCGATGTGGCTCTGCAGCAGGGCGACGATGTGGCGGGACGTGCTCATGGCGGCTTCCGGTGCAGTCTCCTGTACCGCCCGCGGTCAGTGAGACACCGGGTTGCAGCCTACGCGGCCAAGGCTGCGGTTGAAAGCTGATCCTGGCGGACCGCATTGGGCGGTCTGAACC
>JADGHI010000031.1 GCA_019689515.1 Acetobacteraceae bacterium
ACCTCGCCGCGCGGATCGGCGCGCGGCGCGAGGCGGTGTCGCGCGAACTGGCCGACCTCGCCCGGCGGGGGCTGGTGGAGGTCGGCCGCCGCGCCCTGGTGCTCCGCGACCCCGCGGCGCTGCGCCAGGCGGTCGAGACGGCACTGGCCGAGGCGCGGGCCGGCGGGTAGGCGATAAGCCTGTCAGGCGGGCGGGCGGCCGACCTGCTGCAGCCGGGCGCCGCCGGTCACCGCCGCGGCGCGGTCAGGGCAGCAGCACCGTGCTCCCGGTGGTCTTGCGGGCCTCGAGCGCCGCATGTGCCGCCGCGGCGTCCTTCAGCGGGAAGGTCTGGTTGACCCGGATCTTCACCGCGCCGGTCCGCACGACATGGAAGAGCTCGTTCGCCGTCGCCAGCAGGTCGGCGCGCGAGGCGGTATAGGTGTTCAGCGACGGCCGCGTCACGTAGAGCGAGCCCTTGGCCGCGAGGACGCCGAGATCGGGGACGGAAACCGGGCCGGACGCATTGCCGTAGCTGACCATCAGCCCGAGCGGGCGGAGGCAGTCGAGCGAGGCGAGGAAGGTATCGCGGCCGACGCTGTCATAGACCACCGGCACCATCGCGCCGTTCGTGATCTCCTTCACCCGCTGCGGCAGGTTCTCGCTCGTCAAGATGATGTGGTCGGCGCCGTTCGCCTTGGCGAGCTCGGCCTTCTCGGGCGTGCTGACCACGCCGATCACCGTCGCGCCGAGATGTTTCGCCCACTGGCAGAGGATCAGGCCCACGCCGCCCGCGGCGGCGTGCACCAGGATCGTGTCGCCCGGCTGCACCTTGTAGGTCCGGCGCAGCAGGTATTGCGCGGTCATGCCCTGGAGCATCATCGCCGCGGCCTGGGTGAAGCTGATGTCGTCGGGCAGCTTCACGACGCGGTCGGCGGGAAGGCAGCGCACCTCCGCATAGGCGCCGAGCGCGCCGGCATAGGCGACGCGGTCGCCGACCTTGACGTCGGTGACGCCCTCGCCGACGGCATCGACGACGCCGGCGCCCTCCATGCCGATGGTCACCGGCAGGGACGGGACCTTGTAGAGGCCGGTGCGGAAATAGACGTCAATGAAGTTGAGCCCCACCGCCTGCTGGCGGACCCGCACTTCGCCCGGCCGCGGGTCGGGCAGGGGGACTTCCTCCCAGACCAGCTTATCCGGGCCGCCGTGTTCGTGGATGCGGATGGCATGGTTCATGAGAGGCTCGTCCATTGCTGGGGTGCGGACCCCGGCACGGCCGTGCGCCGGAGCGCACGCCGTTCGAGGTCGAGGAGAAACCGCTTCGTAGCCAAGCCGTCGCCACCGGAATAGCCGCCAAGCGAACCATTCGCCGCGACCACGCGGTGACAGGGGATGAGGATGGGAAGCGGATTGGCGCCGCAGGCCTGGCCCACGGCGCGCGCCGCGCTGCCGAGCAGGCGGGCGAGCTCCGCGTAGCTCCGGGTCTCGCCAGGCGGGATGGCGCGCATGGCGGCCCAGACACGCTGGCGGAAGGGCGTGCCGGCCGGGTTCAGGGGCAGGTCATCGAAGTCCAGGCGGAGCCCGTCGAAATAGTCCTGCAACTGGCCGGCCGCGCGGCGCAGGAGGGGTGTCGGCTCCTGGTCGCGGCCACGGCCCCAGTCGAGCGCGACGATCGCCCCGTCCTCCTCGGTCAGGGTCAGTTCGCCGCAGGGGGTGTGGAGCGAGAGCTGGGGCATGGCGGCAAGGGATCGCGATGCACCGATGCAGTGAGGCCGTCAAGCCGTCGCCGCGGCGGTGCCGTTGCCGCCGCTCGCCGGAGCGACCCGGCGGGCGAGGGCGAGACGCAGCGCCGCAGGGTCGCCGACCGGGAGCGAGCAGGTGCCGCCGCGGCAGACATAGGCCGCGGGCCGGCCGTCCACCGGCCCCTTGCCATGCGCCGGATGTCCGGCGGGAAGGGCCTCGGGATCCGGCGCGCGGAGCACGGCGACGGCCGGGTCGGGATGGGCGAGCGCGGTCCGGGCCAGGAGCTGCGCGGCCGGGTCGTCCGGATCGCCGGCAATCACGACGGTTGCGCCCTCCGTCAACAGATCTGCGGCGGCGAGAAGGGTCGGCATGGCGCCGATGCCCTCATGGCCGGCGAAGGCGCCGATGGTCTGCTCGGCCAACCGGCGCCAGCGGTCCTCGCCGGTCAGGTGGAACAGGCGGGCCTGGACTTCCGCCATCAGGCCGTTGCCGGATGGAGTGGCGTTGTCGGCCGCGCTGCGGGTGCGGATGAGGACGTCGGTCGCGTCCGCGGCGGAGGCGTAGTAGCCGCCGCCCTCGGGGTCGGCGAAGTGCCGCTCCGCGAGTTCGGCCCAGGCGACCGCATGGTCCAGGTAGGCCCGGTCGCCGGTAGCCTCGTACAGGGCGAGGGCGGCGCGGGCCATGGCGGCGTGGTCCTCGAGCAGGCCGGCGGCACCGGCACGGCCGGCACGCCAGGCGTGCAGAAGGCGGCCATCGGGCATGCGCATCGTCCCGGCGATGAAGCGGAATGCGTCACGGGCGCGGGCGAGCCAGTCCGACCGGTCGAACACCACGGCGGCGCGGGCGAGCGCGGCGATGGCGAGGCCGTTCCAGTCGGCGAGGATCTTGTCGTCGCGCCCGGGCGGCACGCGCCTGGCTCGGGCCTCGAAGAGGATGCGCCGGCAGCGGGCGAGGGTCGCCTCCGCGTCCTCGGACAGACGCTGGGCGTGCCGGCGGCGGTTGAGGATGGTCTTGTGCTCCCAGTTGCCCTCGGCAGTGACGTCGTAGGTGGCCTTGAAGAGCGCGGCATCCTCGGCGGGGAGCAGCGCGTCCACCTCTGCCTCGGTCCAGACGTAGAACTTGCCCTCCTCGCCCTCGCTGTCGGCATCGAGGCTGGAGGCGAAGGCGCCGCCCTCAGCGAGCATCTCGCGCTCCAGCCAGCCGACGGTTTCCGCCGCGCGTTCGGCGTAGAGCGGATCCGGGGCGCTGGCGTGGGCGAGCGCCAGCAGTTCCAGGATCTGCGCGTTGTCGTAGAGCATCTTCTCGAAGTGAGGGACGAGCCAGACGGCATCCACGCTGTAGCGGGCGTAGCCCCCGCCGAGATGGTCGTAGATGCCGCCCTGGCTCATGCGCCTGAGCAGGAGATGCACGACCTCCGCGCAGGCGGGTTGGCCGAGGCGGTGGTGCATCTGCCACAGGAAGCGGAAGATCGGCGGATTGGGGAATTTCGGCGCGCCGGCCAGGCCGCCTTCCTTCGCGTCGGTCGCGCGAACCAAGCCGAGCGCGACGCGGTCGAAGGTGGCCTCGGTGGGGACCGGGCCGGGCGTGGTGGCCGCCATCCGGGTCAAGGCGCCCTTCAGCGCGGCCACGTTCTGCGCGACCTTGTCGCCCTCGTTGCGATAGGCCTCGGCGACGCCGAGCAGCACTTGACGGAAGGAGGGACGACCCCAGCGCGGCTCTGGCGGGAAATAGGTGCCGCCCCAGAAAGGTTCGGCCTCGGGCGTGAGGAACATGGTGAGCGGCCAGCCGCCATGCTCGCCGAGGAGGTGGAGCGCGTTCATGTAGAGCGCGTCGATGTCCGGGCGCTCCTCGCGGTCCACCTTGATGTTGACGAAGAGACGATTCATCAGCGCCGCCGTCTCCGGGTCCTCGAAGGACTCATGGGCCATGACGTGGCACCAGTGGCAGGCGGCGTAGCCGATGCTGAGCAGGATGGGACGGCCGGTGACCCGTGCCTCGGAGAGTGCCTCAGGCCCCCAGGGGCGCCAGTGGACCGGGTTGTCGGCGTGCTGGAGCAGGTAGGGGCTAGTGGCGTAGCGCAGGAGGTTCTCGGGCGGGGGCAGGCGTGGTGCTTCAGGCATGGGACCGAACCTCTGGCCGGGGCTGGGGCACACCGCTACATGGGCTTGCGCCTGTCACCTTCCCAGCCGGGGGATCGGTCCGTGAACGATGCCGCTCATCAGATTTCGAAGGAGACGCCGGAGGCCGATCCGCCCCTCTACTACCGGGCCCATGTCTTCGTCTGCTGCAACCGGCGCCCCGAGGGGCACCGGCGCGGGTCCTGTGCGGCGAAGGGGAGCGAGGCGCTGCGCGACTACATGAAGGCGCGCGCGAAGGAGCTGGGGCTGACGGGCGTGCGGGTCAATTCCGCAGGGTGCTTGGACCGGTGCGAGTTCGGGCCGACCCTCGTGATCTACCCGGAGGGCATTTGGTACAGCCCAAAGACCCGAGAGGATGTGGACGAGATCCTCGAAGCGCATCTGGTTCGGGGTGAGCGGGTGCGGCGGCTGATGCTCACGGAGAAGGACGTGCCGCCGCCGAAGGCATGAGTGGGCGGGCGGCCGGTGCTGCGTTTCACGTGAAACACCTCGGTTGGGTCGGATGAGCGGTGGAGGATCCACGCTCGACACCATCTTCGCTCTCGCCTCCGGCGCAGGGAGAGCTGCGGTGGCGGTCATGCGGCTTTCGGGCGCGGATGGTTGCGGGCGGATTCTCGATCGCCTGACCGGCGGGCGGCGACCGCCGCCACGCATGGCGAGTCTGCGCCGGCTTCGGCATCCCGTGACCGGCGAAACCCTGGATCGGGCGCTGGTGCTGTGGTTCCCAGGGCCGCGGAGCTACACCGGCGAAGATGCGGCGGAGTTGCACCTGCATGGCGGTCCCGCAGTGATCGCTGGGGTGGCGGAAGCGCTGGTTGCGCTCGGTGCCCGCCCCGCCGAGCCCGGGGAATTCACCCGGCGGGCCTTCCTCAACGGCAAGCTGGACCTGACCGCCGCCGAAGGTATCGCCGATCTCGTCGCCGCGGAAACCGCTGGGCAGCGACGCCAGGCGCTACGCCAGGCCGAGGGGGCGCTCGCGGCGCTGTACGAGGGCTGGACGGCCCGCCTGACACAGTTGCTGGCGCATCAGGAGGCGGCGATCGAGTTCGCCGATGAGGACCTGCCGACTGACCTGGGCGACCGGGCGCGAGAAGGGGCAGCGGCGTTGCGAGCGGAGATCGCTGCGCACCTCGCTGACGGAGGCCGGGGGGAGCGGCTGCGCGAGGGGCTGGAGGTGGCGATTGTCGGCGCGCCGAATGCCGGGAAGTCCTCGCTGCTGAATGCGCTGGTCGGATGGGATGCGGCCATCGTCTCCACACGCGCGGGGACGACGCGCGACGTGATCGAGGTGCGGCTGGATCTGGGCGGGATACCGGTGACCCTGGCCGATACCGCCGGGCTGCGGGAAGCGGCCGACGAGATCGAGGCGGAGGGGATTCGGCGCGCGCGGCGCCGGGCGGAGGAGGCCGATCTGCTGTTGGCATTGTTCGCCGCGGACCGCACACCGGACGCGGCGACCCTGGCGATGCTGGAACGGCCGGAGGCAGAGGTGCTCGTGGTGGCGAGCAAGACCGACCTCGCACCGGCTCCGCGGATGATCGGCGGGCGGGTCCCGATCGGCGTGAGCGTGCGGACCGGGGATGGCCTCTCGGAGTTGCGCGCGCGGCTGACGGAGGCGGCGACTGCACGCGCGGCATTTGGCGCGACGGTGGCGCTGACCCGTCCGCGGCACCGTGCTGCGCTGGTCGAAGCGGTGGCGTGGTTGCAGGACGCCGAGGCGGCGCCGCTGCCGGAACTGTCGGCGGAGGCGCTGCGGGCGGCGCTCCGCGCGCTTGGCCGCTTGACGGGGCGGGTCGGCGTCGAGGACGTGCTCGATCGCGTCTTCGCGGACTTCTGCATTGGCAAGTGATGGGCCTATATCGCCGCTCCATGGAGGAAGGCCGCTTCGACGTCATCGTGGTGGGAGGAGGGCACGCCGGCACCGAGGCGGCTGCCGCGGCGGCGCGCTGCGGCGCGCGGACGCTGCTGCTGACGCATCGTTTGGAGACGATCGGCGAGATGTCGTGCAATCCCGCCATCGGCGGGATCGGCAAGGGCCATCTGGTGCGTGAGGTGGATGCGCTCGATGGCATCATGGCGCGCGCCGCGGACCTCGCCGGCATCCACTTCAAGCTGCTCAACCGGAGCAAGGGGCCGGCGGTGCGTGGCCCGCGAGTCCAGGCGGATCGGGCACTGTACCGCAAAGCCGTGCGGACGTTGCTCGAGGCGCAGCCCGGACTGACGTTGCGCGCCGGGGCGGCCGAGGCGATCGAGCGCGATGCCGAGGGCGGCGTCGCCGGAGTGGTTTGCGCGGACGGACGGCGCATCCGATGCGGTGCGCTGGTGATCACCACCGGCACCTTCCTGCGCGGCATGATCCACATCGGGACGCGCCGCATCCCGGCCGGGCGGGTAGGTGATGCCCCGGCGGTCGGCCTTGCCCTCGCGATCGAGCGGCTGGGGCTGCCGATGGCGCGGCTGAAGACCGGCACGCCTCCGCGCCTGGACGGGCGGACGATCGATTGGGCCGCGCTGGACAGCCAGCCGGGCGACGATCCGCCGGAGCCGATGTCGTGGATGACCGATGCGATCGGTAATCCGCAGGTGCCATGCGGCATCACCTGGACCACGCCGGAAACCCACGCGGTGATCCGCGCCCGGCTGCATGACGCACCGGTGTATGCCGGCCGGATCCAGGGGGTCGGGCCGCGCTACTGCCCCTCCATCGAGGACAAGGTGGTGCGCTTCGCCGAGCGTGACCGGCACCAGATCTTCCTGGAACCGGAGGGCCTGGAGGACGCCACCGTCTATCCGAATGGCATCTCCACGAGCCTCCCGGAGGATGCGCAAGCGGCGCTGGTCGCCTCGATCCCCGGCTTGGAGCGGGCGCGTATTCTCCGCCCTGGCTATGCGATCGAATACGATTATGTGGATCCGCGCTGCCTGCGGCCGACGCTCGAAGTACGCTCGGTGCCGAGGCTCTTCCTTGCCGGCCAGATCAACGGCACAACCGGTTACGAGGAGGCGGCGGCTCAGGGGCTGATGGCTGGCCTGAATGCCGCGCGGCGGGCCGGCGGGGTACAAGCTGATCGGGTTCTGACCCGTGCCGAGGCCTATATCGGCGTGCTGGTTGACGACCTGGTGCTTCAGGGCGTGACGGAGCCGTACCGGATGCTGACCGCGCGCGCCGAGCACCGGCTCTCTCTGCGCGCCGACAATGCCGGGCTTCGGCTGACGGATCGTGGTATCTCCTGGGGCGTTGTCGGACCGGAGCGCAGCAGGCGTCATCGCGCATTCGCTTCGGCGGTCGAGAAGGCGCTTCGCCGAGCGCGCGAGGAGGCGGCGACACCGGCGCAACTCGCAGCGGCCGGGGTCATGGTGAACCAGGATGGTCGCCGCCGGACCCTGCTCGATATCCTTGCGCTGCCGGGCGTCACACCGGAGCAGGCGGCTGCCGCATTCCCGTGGCTTCGCGATCTCGCTCCCGGCGTCCAGGCGCAGCTGGAAGCGGAAGCCCTCTACGCCCCCTACCTGCGGCGCCAGGAGGCAGAGCAGCGGATGCTAGCGCGAGAGGAGAGGACGCCGATCCCGGAAACGCTGGATTTTTCCAGCGTGCCCGGCCTGTCGATCGAGATGCGCCAAAGGCTGTCCGCTGCGCGCCCGGCAACGCTGGGCAGTGCCGGCCGGGTGCCTGGCGTGACGCCCGCCGCCCTGGCCGCCCTGGCCGCCCATCTCCGACGGAGCGCCGTTCCGGCCGATGGTACCTGAGCGTCATCCGCTTCCGCCGGTCGAGGTTTCACGTGAAACGCGGGCCCGACTCGATCGCTTTCGCGACCTCCTGCTGGCCTGGAACAAGCGCATCAACCTTATCGCAGAGCGAGACGAAACCACGATCGAGCGGCGCCACATCGCGGATTCGCTTCAGCTCCTCCCGTTGCTGCCTACCGAAGGCGCGATCGCGGATCTCGGCTCCGGTGCTGGGTTCCCCGGCCTGGTACTTGCCCTCGCCACGGAACAATCGATCCATCTGATCGAATCGGATCGGCGCAAGGCGGCGTTCCTGATGGAGGCGAGCCGCATCCTCAGTCTTGCCCATGTCCAGGTGCATGCCCTCCGCATCGAGGCGGTGCCGCTGACCGGGATGGCCGCCGTGACCGCGCGCGCCCTGGCGCCTCTTTGCGAATTGCTGCCCCACGCCGCCCGGCTCCTCGCTCCAGGCGGCATCGCGATCTTTCCCAAGGGGCGCAATGCCGAGCCGGAATTGACGGAGGCCGCTCGCGACTGGACAATGCGAATCGAGCGGTTTCAGAGCCGCACTGATCCGGACGCCACCATTTTCCGTTTGAGCGACATCCGCCGTGCCGGCGCCTGAACGCCGCAAGCCGCGGCTCATTGCCCTCGCCAACCAGAAGGGGGGCGTGGGCAAGACGACGACCGCCATCAATCTCGCGACGGCCCTCGCCGCCCAGCGCAAGGTCCTGCTGATCGACCTCGATCCGCAGGGCAACGCTTCGACCGGCTTCGGGGTCCCCCGTTCCGAGCGCGGGATGGGCAGCTACGCCCTCCTCGCCGGCGACAAGGGCCTCGCGGACCTGGTCCGCCCGACCAAGGTGCCGGAGCTCAGCCTGGTGGCCGCGGATGCGGAACTGGCCGGCGCGGAGGTCGAACTTGTCGCATTGCCCGATCGTGACCGCCGGCTCAGAGAGGCGCTGAGGTCGGCGGCGGATTTCCTGGCCGACTACGATTTCGTCTTCTTCGACTGCCCGCCCTCGCTCGGCCTTCTGACCCTCAATGCGCTGGTCGCTGCCGATGGCGTCCTCGTGCCCCTACAGTGCGAGTTCTTCGCCCTCGAAGGGGTCAGCCAAATCACCCGCACCCTCGATCGGGTGAAGCGCGCGCTCAACCCCGCGCTGACGCTCGAGGGCATCGTGCTGACCATGTACGACCGGCGGAACAACCTCTCCGAACTGGTCGCCGCTGATGTGCGAGGCTTCTTCAAGGAGAAGGTCTTCGATACGGTCATCCCCCGCAATGTGCGGGTCAGCGAGGCGCCCTCCCATGGGCTGCCGGTGCTGCTCTACGATTTTCGCTCGATCGGCGCCCAGGCCTACATCCGACTTGCGGCCGAGTTGCTGAAGCGCGAGCGCGAGAGGGAGAAGGCCGCTACCGCATGAGCGCCACTCGCAAGCCACCTCGTCTTGGCATGGGCCTTTCGGCCCTGATCGGCGACGCCCCGCCGCTCGCCGAGGCGGATCGTCCGGGCTCCGCTCCGGCCGCGGCGGGCGCCGGTACCGGACAGCGTGTCCTGCCGATCGAGGCGCTGGAGCCAGGACCCTTCCAGCCCCGCGGCCCAATGGAGCCGGACGGCCTGGCGGAACTCGCGGCCTCGATCCGCGAGCACGGCGTGCTCCAGCCCATCCTGGTCCGGCCCAAGCCCGGCGCTCCTGGGACCTATCAGATCGTCGGTGGCGAACGGCGTTGGCGTGCCGCCCAGGCCGCGGGGCTGCATGAGGTCCCGGTCACCATCCGCGCCCTGGGCGATCGTGAGGCCATGGCCGCCGCCCTGGTGGAGAACCTCCAGCGCCAGGACCTCAACGCGCTTGAGGAGGCTGAGGGCTATTCCCGCCTGATTGAGGAATTCGGCCTCACCCAGGACGCGCTCGGCAAGGCTGTCGGCAAGAGCCGCAGTCACGTCGCGAACACGCTGCGGCTGCTCGGCCTGCCGCCGCGCGTGCGCGAGCTGCTGCGCAACGGCCAGCTCACCGCCGGTCACGCCCGTGCCATCCTGACGGCGGACGACCCGGAGAAGCTCGCCACCACCGTGGTCGTCCGCGGCCTCAGCGTGCGCCAGACCGAGGCCCTCGCGGCCGCCAAGCCGCGCGAGCCCCGGGCGCCGAAGGCCGACCGCGATCGGGGCGGCGACTCAGGCCGGGATCCCGACGTCGCCGCACTGGAGCGCGACCTGACCGAACGGCTCGGTCTGCGCGTCACCATCCATCCGCGCGGCGGAGGCGGTGGTCAGCTCGTCATTGCCTATCGCGACCTTGACCAGCTCGACGGGCTGATCCGTCTGCTCAATCCGGATGCCCGGTAGAGAACGCTGGCCTGTCACTTCGGCCCGGCCCGACCGGTCGTGGCGGCTGATCATCACGACGGCAGGCGGGTTCGGCCATGGGCCGGCTGCCTGCCTTCAGGTCCAGGCCGCAAGCCGCGGTCCCGATCATCCGGCGACCCGCTCTGCTGAGGATCCGGTGACCGATCGGACGATTCCGCCTCGCCGATCGGTTCTTCGAACGCAGCCGCGTCGATTCGACGGATGCTCGGCGAGCGCGATGGTAATATTGCGGCACGAAATAAATGCCGGGATCGCGCCGAGTAAATTCGATGTCACGCTGTGGAAGCTTATGGGAGAGGCGATCACGCATATGTTAAGAGCGCATTGCGCGCCTCCCGCGCGCGGTGCGCAACCAGGGGATCAGCCTTCCATGCGCAAGGTTCTGCTTTCGTCGCTCGGCCTCCTTGGCCTGGCGGCTGTCGGGACACCCGCTGCGTCCGGTGCCGAGGTCCAGGTGGCGCCCGGCATCATCGCCATGACCAGCAGTGAGCCAAGCCAGGTGCAGGCCGCACCGGCCGTCGTCGATCGCGGAACCGCTGCGGAGGACGACTCCGCCGCCCGCCGCAGGCGCCGCCGCCGCGGTGGCACCAGGCACCAATAACGCGCTCCTCCGGCTTGGCCGGCGCGGGAGCGCCGCCGCTATCGGACACCACGGCCGGGTCACGATCCCGGTGGGAGCCGAAGCGGCGGACCGGTGCGCCGGCCGACCGGGTAAGGCTTGCTGAAGGCGGGCGGACGCGCGGCCCTCTCGCCCGCCTCAGCCTCGCGTGGCGGCGATCAGCATGGCGCAGATCCGCTCGACCTGCGCCGTGCTGAGATAGGGGTGCATCGGCAGGGACAGCACGCGCTCCGCCAGCGCCTCGCTGACCGGCAGCGGCGGCGCCCCACCCGCGATCGCCGTCCGGTGTGCCTCCGCATAGGCCGGCTGCCGGTGCAGGGGGCGCGGATAGTAGATCCCCGTCGGGATGCCCTGCGCCTTGAGCGCCGCCGCCACCCGGTCGCGCTCGGCCCGGTCGCGGAGCCGCACCGTGTAGAGGCCGCGCGCATTCACCGCCCCGGCGCTTCGCGCCGCCTGCACCCCGATCCCGCTCTCCTTCAGCAGCGAGTCGTAGAGCGCGCCGATCCGTCCACGCGCCGCCAGCTCGTCCTCGAACAGCCGCAGCTTCGCCAGCAGCACCGCCGCCTGGATGGTGTCGAGCCGCCCGTTCATCCCGGTGCGCAGCACCTCGTAGCGCGTTGTGCCCTCGCCATGCGTGCGCAGGCTGCGGTAGAGTTCAGCCCGCTCCGCACTGCGGGTCAGCAGCGCGCCGCCGTCGCCGTAGCAGCCCAGCGTCTTGGTCGGGTAGAAGCTCAGCGCCGTCGCATCGGCCCAGGCGCCGAGCCGCACGCCGTCCAGCGCCGCGCCGAAGGCCTGCGCCGCGTCGTCGAGTGCGAACATCCCCTCACGCCGGCAGATGTCGAGGATCGCGGGCCAGTCCGCCGGGAGGCCGAACAGGTCCACGCCGACCACGACCCGCGGCCGTAGCCGGCCCTCGGCGCGGACCAGCGCGACGCGTCGTTCCAGATCGGCCAGGTCGAGGTTGAAGCTCGTCTCCTCGACATCCACGAAGACCGGCGTCGCGCCCAGGACCAGCGGCACCTCGGCCGTGGCGGTGTAGGTGAAGGCCGGCAGGAACACCGCGTCGCCGGGGCCGATGCCCTCGGCCATCATCGCGATCTGCAGCGCGTCCGTGCCGGAGGACACGCCCACGCAGTGCACGCCCTGCCCGCAGAAGGCGGCGAGCCGCCCCTCCAGCTCCTCCACCTCCGGCCCGTTGATGTAACGGCCGTGGTCGAGCACCGCGGCGATGCGCCGGTCGAGATCGGCGCGGATCAATGCCTGCTGCGCCTGGATGTCGAACAGCGCGATGCGGGCGGAATCGGTCATGCAATGCCTCGATCCATGGTGGCCCTCCGGCGGCTCCTTCAACTGAACTCAGGCGAAGAAGGCGCGCGAACCGGCTCCCGTCCGCCCCGGCGTCCACAGGGGAGGGGTGGGGCGAGGCCGGTTCAGGCCTGGATGATCTCGGCTCCCCGGTTAGCCGGGGCCGTCGCGCCGGCCAAGTCACCCTTCATGTCCGGATGCTGCAATGCCTCGCCGCCCGCTGCGCCGCCGCGCAGCACGCCGCGCGTGTCCACGACCAGCCGCGCATGGCGGCGCACCAGGTCGAGGTCCATCGCGCGGTGCGGCGTCACCAACACGACCGCGTCGTAGCTGCCGAGCATCGCCGCATCCAGGTCGCGGCTGACCAGCTCGGGCGCCGTGCCGCCCAGCCGCCGCGTCACCGGGAAGCGCGGCACCAGGGGGTCGTGGTATTCGACCGTCGCCCCGTGCCCGACGAGCAGGCGGAAGATCTCGACGGCCGGGCTCTCGCGCGTGTCCGGCACCTCCGGCTTGTAGGCGAGGCCGAGCAGCAGCACGCGCGCCCCGTGGAGGGTCCGCCCGCGCCGGTCCAGCGCATCGCGCAGCCGGCCCACCACATAGGCCGGCATGGCGTCGTTCACCCGCCCGGCCAGCTCGATGAAATCCGTCGCGAGCCCCATCTCGCGCGCCTTCCAGGCGAGGTACCAGGGATCCACCGGGATGCAGTGCCCGCCGAGTCCCGGGCCGGGCCGGAACGGCATGAAGCCGAAGGGCTTGGTCGCGGCCGCGTCGATCACCTCGTGCACGTCGAGGCCCATGGCGTGGCAGAGGCGCTTCAGCTCGTTCACCAGGCCGATGTTCACCGCGCGGAACACGTTCTCGTAGAGCTTCGCCAGCTCCGCGACCGCGAGCGAGGAGACCGGCACGAGCGACCCCGCCACCGCGCCGTAGAGCGCCTTCGCCACCTCCAGGCAAGCCGGGGTGTGGCCCGCGACCAGCTTCGGCACGCGCGCGACGGTGCGCTCCGGATGGCCCGGGTCCTCGCGCTCCGGGCTGTAGATGGCGAAGCCGTCCACGCCCGGCGTCAGGCCCGCGGCGCGCAGCGCGGGCACGACGTAGCCTTCGGTCGTTCCCGGATAGGTCGTGCTTTCGAGCCCGACGGCCTGGCCGGGGCGGAGGTGCAGCGACAGGCCCGCCAGCGTCCGGCGCACCGCGGTGAGGTCGGGCTCCTTGTGCGGGCCGATCGGCGTCGGCACGCAGATGAGGATCGCATCGCACTCCGCCGCCGCGTCCAGCTCTTCATGCGCGGTGATCCGCGCCGCCGCGACGCGCGCATCGGCGATCCCGTGCACCGGGCTGCGGCCCTCGTTTACCGCGCGCACCTTGCGCGCATCGATGTCGAAGCCGGAGACGGCGAAGCCGACCTCGGCGAAGCGCAGCGCGAGGGGCATGCCGACATAGCCGAGCCCGACCACGCCGATCCGCGCCTGCCGCGCCCTGAGCCGCGCGATCAGCGCCTCTGCGACGCTCAGGCCGAGATTCACGACGCCGCGCCGAGACCGCCTGACTCGGGGGAGCCGCCAGTGGCGGTGCCGGATGGCTCGCCGCTGCTCTCGGAGCTGCTGCGCTCGAACTCCGGCACCAGCCGCGCGAGCTGGGCGAGTGCGGCGCGGCGCGCGCCGGCGCGGCAGGCGGCGGCGATCTCGTCGATGGCGCGTCCGACCAGCGCGGCGTCGGCGGTGCGGGGCGTTGCCATCAGCAGGCCGGGGAAGCGCGTCTCGCGCGGCGGCTCCTGGCCGTGGAACAGCTCCTCGTAGAGCTTCTCGCCGGGGCGCAGGCCGGTGAAGCGGATCTCCACGTCCACCTCGGGCCGGAGGCCGGCGAGGCGGATCATGCGCCGCGCCAGGTCCACGATCTTCACCGGCTTGCCCATGTCGAGGACGAAAATTCCGCCCTCGGCCAGCTCGGCCGGGCGGTCCTCCCGGTCCTCGGCGCCGACGACGCTCGCCTGCAGCACCAGCCCCACCGCCTCGCGCACCGTCATGAAGTAGCGGCGCATCTCCGGATGGGTGACGGTGAGCGGCCCGCCGCGCTCCAACTGCCGGCGGAAGAGCGGCACCACGCTCCCGGTCGAGCCGAGCACGTTGCCGAAGCGCACGGTGACGCAGCGCATCATGCCGCTCTTGCGCTCGGTGCGCGCCTGGCGGTCGAGCGCCTGGCAATACATTTCCGCCAGCCGCTTCGAGGCCCCCATCACCGAGGTCGGGTTCACCGCCTTGTCGGTCGAGATCAGCACCATCAGCGACGCGCCCGCCGCCCGCGCCGCATCGGCCACGACGCGCGTGCCGTAGGCGTTGGTCAGCAGCCCCTCCAGCGGGTCACGCTCGACCATCGGCACGTGCTTGAGCGCCGCGGCGTGGAAGACGAGCTCGGGGCGGAGCTCCTCGAACAGCCGGCGGATGCGCGGCTCGTCGCGCACATCGGCGAGCACGGCGCGGCGCGGGAGGTCGGGATACCGCTCCGACAGCTCCAGCTCGATCTCGTAGAGCAGGAACTCGCCGTGATCGAGCAGCACCAGCTCCGCCGGGCCGAAGCCCGCGAGCTGGCGCGCGAGCTCGCCGCCGATCGTTCCGCCCGCGCCGGTAACCAGCACGCGCCGGCCCTGGATCAGCCGCGCCATGCCCTCGCGGTCGAGCGGGACCTGCGGACGGTCGAGCAGCTCTTCGATCGAGACCGGGCGCAGTTCGATCCGCCGCGCCGGGTCCGCCCCCGTTTCGGCCGAGCCGCGGCGCGCCTGGGTCTCGATCAGCATCAGCCGGGGCGGCGCGTGGCGCACCGGCACGCCGTGGCGGTCCGCCGCGTCGAGCAGGCGTTCCAGCGCGACGCCCTGGATCTGCGGTCCCGCGAGCACGATCAGGTCCGGCAGCCGCTCCTGCGCGCGCAGCCGGTCGAGCACCTCGCCGATCTCCTCCGCCGTGCCGAGGATCGGATGGCCGTGGATGCGCCGCCCGGTCTGCCGCGCGCGCAGCGAGAGGATGCCCTGCACGCGGTAGCGTGGCGTCCGCTCCTGCGCGAGCGCGCGGAGGAACAGGTCCACCCCGTCGCCGGCGCCGACCAGCAGCACCGATTGCGACGGCGCCCCGCCGCTCCCGTTCGCGTCCCCTGCGGCACGGCCCACATGGCGCACCCGCCCGGCGATGCGCGGGGCGGCGAGCAGGGCGGTCAGCACAAGCGCATGGGCCACGGGGAAGGCCGGATTTGCCGGCCGCCAGACGCCGGGCAGGTGCAGCGCCGCCCAGAACAGCGCCGCTCCACCCACCGAGGCCCCGGCCAGGGCGAGCAGGTCCGGCAGGCCGGCATAGCGCCAGTACTGCGTCGGCAGCCGCACCGGCAGGCCGGCGGCGAGCAGCGAGAGTCCCGCGCCGGGCAGCGCCAGCGCCCACCAGAGGCGCGACTCCGGCCCGGCTCCTCCCGGCGCGGCGATCCACAGCGCCGCCGGCAGGGCGAGCATGCCGATCAGCCCGTCGAGCACGAGGTTGAGCAGGATCCGGTGCGGCGGGAGGCTGGCCATGATCCGCCCGCTATAAGCGCCTCGTCGGTGCCATGCCAGCGTGGGCGCGGGGAAGGGCTGATTCGCGGGCGATCCGGCCTCGGGCCGCGCCGCCTCGTCCCTCGCATCTGGCGCGGCCGGGCCGCGCGGGTCCGCCGCGCCGGGGACATCGGCAAGCGGCCCGGCCGTGCGCACCACACCGGCGCGCCGCATCAGGATGCTCTCCGGCGCCCGCACTGGTGCGGGCCGTATCGTCGGCCCACCTTCGGCCCGCAGTGTCCTCACTTCCCGCCGTGCGGCGAGCACCGGCCGCGCTTCAGCCGCTCTGGCCACTGGCTTGGTCTCCACGGCCCCTGTCAGCCGGCAGCGGTGCGAGGCGGCGGTAGAGCGCGACGAGCC
>JADGHI010000660.1 GCA_019689515.1 Acetobacteraceae bacterium
GGCGGAGGTGGGGGGATCGGCACCCCACGGCGCGGCTTCGGGCGAGTCCGCCGCCCCGCGACCGGCCGATGGGGAGCCAGCAGCGGCCTCGTCGGGGCACGGGACGGCGGAGGAGGAGGGCAGCCCGTTCCCGGGGCCGTCTTGGCCGATCTCCGCGGCGCCGGTGCGTGGCGCCGGGAGGCCCTCCTGGTGGGTGACGGGTCGGGCTGCGTCCGGCGGCGGCGGCGCGGCGAAGGCCGGGGGCGCCGGATCGGGGGCGCCGGGCGTCCCGGCCAGAAAGGCCCAGGGGGCGTCCACCACCAGCCTGTCCGCCGCGGACGGCGGCGCGAACAACACGCCGGGCCAAGCCTCCCCCGGGGCGCCAAAGCCACCGGCGAGGGACGGCTTGAGCCAGTCCTCGGCGTCTTCGTCCTCGCGCGGCCTCGGAAGGGGCATCGGGTTGACCTCGGCTCCATCGTCGCGGAGGGCCCGGCGCCTCGCTTGCCGGCCAGCCGCCGCCGCGACGTTCATCTTTGATCAACAATCTCGTGAATGAAGACGGATCGCGCAAGCAATATTTGCGTTATGTTTACGAAAAACAACTTTGGGTTGTGATGCCGCGCCGGCCGCCAAAGGCCCTGGCGTTCGGCCGCGCCCGCGGGCATGAGGGTGGCGATCCCATCGCCGCCAGGCGCGCAACGGAAGGGGAGCAGCATGGCCGCACGGCACGGACGCGCGCTGCGCGTCGCGGTCCAGATGGACCCGATCGAGAGCATCAACATCGACGCCGACAGCACCTTCGCCCTGATGCTCGAGGCCCAGGCGCGCGGCCATGCCCTGTGGCACTACCTGCCGCGCGACCTGGCGCTCTCCGCGCGCCGCGTCACCGCGCACGCCCATCCGGTGGAGGTGCGGCGCGAGAAGGGCCGGCACTGGACCTTCGGTCCGGAGGAGGAGCTCGACCTCTCCACCATGGACGTGGTGCTGCTGCGCCAGGACCCGCCCTTCGACATGGCCTACATCACCACCACCCACATCCTGGAGCACATCCACCCGCGGACGCTGGTGGTGAACGACCCGGCCGCCGTCCGCAACGCGCCGGAGAAGCTGTTCGTCACCCACTTCCCCGAGCTGATGCCGCCGACGCTCGTCACCGCCGACCGGCGCGAGATCATGCGCTTCCGCGAGGCGCATGGGGACATCATCCTCAAGCCGCTGTTCGGCAACGGCGGCGCCGGCGTGTTCCACGTCAAGCCGGACGACATGAACCTCAACGCGCTGCTGGAGATGTTCACCCAGCTCTACCGCGAACCGCTAGTGGTGCAGCGCTACGTCCCGGCGGTGCGCCAGGGCGACAAGCGCATCATCCTGGTGGACGGCGAGGCGCTGGGCGCCGTCAACCGCGTGCCGGCGGAGCGCGAGGCGCGCTCCAACATGCATGTCGGCGGCCGGCCGGAGAAGACCACGCTGACCGACCGCGAGCGCGAGATCTGCGCGGCGATCGGGCCGGAGCTGAAGAAGCGCGGGCTGATCTTCGTCGGCATCGACGTGATCGGCGGCTACCTCACGGAGATCAACGTGACGAGCCCGACCGGGCTGCAGGAGATCACGCGCTTCGACGGCGTGAAGCTGGAGGAGCGGATCTGGGACGCGATCGAGGAGAGGGTGGCCCGCACGCGCGCCGCCGCCTGACGGCCGGCCTCCGGTGCCGAGGGGCGGGCGCTTGGATCACGCGCTCCGGCTCCGCCGCGCCACCGCCGCGTCCCACCAGGCGCACTCCCCTCGCGCCGGCGCGTAGTTGCCCTCCACGACCTGCACCGGCGCGCGCAGCCCCTTCGCGCCGGCGCCGAGGCGAAGCTCCCGCGCCGCCGCGCGCATCTCCTCCGAGCCCCAGCGGCGCTCGTGGCCCCAGAGGCTCGGCCCGTCCTCCATCCGCACCGGCGTCCAGGTCGCGGGATCAATGCTCCGTCCGCCCCAGCCGTACTCGAACATGTATCCGCCGGGCGCGCGGACGTAGAAGCTCGTCATGTAGTCGTTGGTGTGCCGCCCGAGCGTCGTCGCGACGCGGCCCGGCTCCTCCAGCGCGAGGTCGTAGCCCTGGCCGACATCGTCGAGGTGGAACAGCTCCACCATGACGTGGTGCAGCCCCGCTGTCGCTTGGCCGGTCTCGATCAGGGCCAGGCTGTGGTGGCGCGGGTTGACGTGCAGGAAGTACGCGCGGAACGGATGCTCGACCCAGTCGCTGACGCGGAAGCCGAGCAGGTCGCGGTAGAAGGGCAGCACGCGATCGAGCGAAGGCACCTGCAGCACCGCGTGCCCCATCCCGAGCGGGCCGGTGCGGAAGCCGGAGATCGCACGGCCCGGCACGAAGGGCGCGGCCGTCGTCTCCGCGCCGTGGAACAGCTCGATGCGAGTGCCGAGCGGGTCCTCGCACCGGATCAGCCGGGCAACGCGCCGCTCGTCGGCAAGGGCGCGCCCGCCCTCGCGGACCC
>JADGHI010000661.1 GCA_019689515.1 Acetobacteraceae bacterium
ATACGCCTTCGTCGTCAGCGTCTGTTGTTTATACGAGACTGGTGCGGGGGGGTGAAGCCCCCCCGCAGGCAGCCGACACCACGCGTCAGTACCGCCCCTGCCGTCCGATCACCGCCAGCGCCGCCCCGCTGATCGAGACCTGCGTCAGCACTTGCGTCAAATCGCGGATGAACCCCCAGGTCTCGTAGGGCGAGGGGTCCTGCGGCACGACCACCAGGCTCCCCGGCGGGATCGGCGGCCCTCCTTGCTGCCAGGCCGAGAGCCCCGCCGGCGTGGACTGCCCGTTGGGCAGCACGACGAAGGCGCGGCTCGTATCGGCAAACCGCTGCGGCCCTCCGGCCGCGCGCACGTAGTCCGCCGCGCGCCAGCCGGAGACGAAGCGCAGGCTGCCCGGGTTCAGCACCGCGCCGACCACGGTGACCTCGTTCGGCCGCTTCGGCATCACGATCAGGTCGCCGGGCTCCAGCAGCACGTCCTGCTCCGGCCGGGCGGCGAGCACGACCGGGTTCGCCTCCACCACCATGCGCCCGGCGGCGCGCGCCTCGCGGATGGCGGCGGCGAGCTCGCGCCCGGCGGTGATGGCGTTGCCGAGGTCCACCGCCGAGCCGCGCGACCCTGCCACCGCCTGCCCCGCCGCCATCTGCAGCAGCGAGGCCTCCAGCTCGCGCGCGGTGCGCTGGAACCCCTCCTGCTGGCGCTGGCGCACGCTCTCGCGGGTGAACACCGCGCCGTAGGGATAGGCCTGCGGCGTCAGCCCGCCGGCGCGCGCGATCACCTCGGAGAGCCGCTCGCCACGGCGGATGTCGTAGACGCCTGGCCGCTGGAACTCGCCGAGCAGCGTCACCGGCCCGACCTCGCGGTCGGCGAAGCCGCGCGGCAGCCGCACCGCGTCGCGCGGCGAAAGGCGCACCGCCGCGAAGTTCCGGCTGCGCAGGTCGAGCCGCGTGCGCGTGAGCGGGATCGCCGCGTTCTGCTCCGCCGGCTCGCGTGCGAACTCCACCGCCGAGAGGTCCACCGAGTCGGTCATGCCGCCCGCCGCGGCGAGCACCACGTCCAGGCCGGTGTCGTTGACGATCGGGTAGAGGCCGGGCTGGCGCGCCTCTCCGGTCAGCAGCACGGCCTGATCGAGCAGGAAGGGCAGCAGCGCCGGGTAGTCGAGGAAGACCGGCGGGCAGGGCGGCGCGCCGATGTCCGGGAAGCCGGCGCCGCGCGCATGCGCGAAGCGGTGCGGCGAGGCCCGCGCGGCGACGGCGAGCTGGCCGAGCGCGGGGCAGGCGTCCGGCCCGTCGCCCGGCGCCTCGCCGCGCAGCGCGCGCTGCACCGGCGGGCTCGCGAGCCACTGGATGTCGGACTGGCCGAGCACCACCACCTCGTCCGAATCGGTGAGGCGCATGTCGGACTGGCCGCGCAGCACGCGCCCGAGGTCGAAGGGCAGGAAGCGGCGCACGCGCGTCGCCGCGTCCGCGCGCCAGACGACGCCGAGCCGCGGATAGGGATCGGGCCGGATCAGCCGCGGATCGGCGAGCAGCGCGCGCAGCGAGACGCCGCCCCGCCCGCCGCTCGCGCGGGTGAGCGGCGTGGTGACATGGCCCGCGAGGCGAAGCTGGTTGACCGTCACGTCCACGCCGGGCTCGACCCGCACCGCGTCGCCGCGGCGCAGGATGTCGCGCGGCCCCGTCTCGCCGACGCTGCGCCGCCCCTGCGCGTCCGTGCGCTGGATGAGGAAGCGGTTGCCCGTGGGCCGCAGCGTCCCGCCCGCGATCTCCAGCAGCGCGGCGAGCGGCGCGCCGCTTGCGCCCGCCGGCAGCTCGTAGATTCCCGGGCGCGTCACCTCCCCGGCGAGCGCAACGGTGCCGCCGAGCGGCGGGACGACGATCCGCTCGCCCTCGCGCAGCGACAGGTCCGGCTGCCCCGGCGCGCCGGCGATGACGGCGTAGAGGTCCACGATGCGGCGTGCGCCGCCCGGCCCATCAATGCGGATCGCGCGCAGGCTGCCGGTCTTGCGCACGCCCCCGGCCGCGGCGAGCGCGTCGAGCACCGTGGAGAGCGCGGTCAGCGCGTGGATGCCCGGCCGCACCACCTCGCCGGCAACGAAGACGCCGATCTGGCGCACCTGGCCGACGCTGACGAACACCTCCGTGCCGCCGAGCTCGCGCTCCGCGCGGGCGGCGAGGTCGGCGCGCAGGTCGCGCAGCCTGCGGCCCGCGGCGGGGATGGGCGCCAGGTCGGGCAGCAGCAGCATGCCGTCGCGCCCGATGCGGAGGGTGAGGGTCTGCCGCGCGCGACCGCGGAAGGCGAGCACCAGCTCGTCGTCGCGGCCGAGCACGTAGTCGTCCGGCAGCAGCCCGAGCGGCGGGGGCGCGGTGGCGCCGGAAAGCGCGGTGCGGAAGGTGTCGTAGCCGAACTGCCGCAGGGGCGGATCAGGCGGCGGGTCAAAGCGGGCCGCGTAGAAGGCCTCAAGGTTGGAGAG
>JADGHI010000662.1 GCA_019689515.1 Acetobacteraceae bacterium
GCACCGGCCGCGCCCCGCGCCGGGGCGGGACGCGATGGGATGATGCGCGTCCGCAACAGGCTGTAGGCGCGGTTGATGTCCTTCAGCCGCTCCTCGGCCGCACGGTCGCCGCCGGTCGAATCCGGATGGTAGCGCTTGGCGAGCTCCTTGTAGCGCGCCCGCAGCTCCTCCGGCGCGACCGGCCAGCCGAGGCCGAGAACGCCGAGCGCGGCGCGCAGTTCGGGCGGCGCCTCGTCCTCTTTGCGCCGGGTCCGCGGCGCGGGCTTCGGCCCGCCCTCGAGCACGCCGAGCGGGTCGCGCAGGAACTCCGCCGGGTCCAGGGAGGAGCGCCCGAGACGGCCGAGCGGCCAGGTCGGGCGCTGCCAGCCCGCGTCCTCGCGCAGGTGGCGCTCGATCTCCTCAGGACCCATGCCGCGGAAATAGTCCCAGGCCGCGTTGTACTCCCGCACATGCTGGAGGCAGAACCAGTAGTAGTCGCGCAGCCGGCTGCGGTCGCGCGGGGCCCGGTGCTCGCCGGCGGCGTCGCAGCCCGGCGCGTCGCAGGCGCGCGGTGCCGTGGCGGGCTCCTCGGTGCCGGACAGGGTGAAGCGGGGGCGCTGCTGTGCGCCACGTCGTGCCATTGTTGCCTTATGGGCGCCCGCCGGCCGATCCGCAAGCCGGGCAGACCCCTTGCCAATGCGCGGCGCGGGCCGGAATTGCACATGCCATGACCACGCCGACGACCGGGCCCGTGCCGCCCGGCTCCACCCGCGCCGAGCGGATCCGCGCCGCCCTCGCAGCCGCCTTCCCGGGCGCTGCCAGGATCGCCATCACGGACGACAGCCACAGGCATGCGGGCCATGCCGGCGCCCGGCCCGAGGGCGAGACGCACTACACGGTGGAGGTCGTCGCGCCGGGCTTCGCCGGGCTGTCGCGGGTCGAGCGCAGCCGCCGGGTCCATGAGGTGCTCGCCGCGGAGTTCAGCACCGGTCTGCACGCCCTGTCACTGCGCCTGCTGACGCCCGAGGAAGCGGCGGCGCGGCGGGGCTGAGACCTCCACCGGGGGCAGCGGCCTCGCGGAGGGTTGCTCCGTCCCGCGAATTCGGTGCGCTCGCGGCGCGCGGGCAGGCTACGCGATCGAGGCGTGGCGGGGGCCGCCGGCGGCGCGGCCGGTGGCCTCGTCCAAGCTCCGGGCGATCCGCCGCATCCCGGCATCGGCCCGCGCGCGCAGCTTGTCCAGCGCCTCCGGTGCGACCAGGGCGGGCGGCGGTGCCCCGGGCGCCAGCCGCGGGCCGAGCACCGCCGCCTCGGGCAGCCCGTTGTCCGGGCAGCCGAGCGCCGCGAGCAAGGTGCGCGCCTTCGCCGCCGTGCCGCCGAGCGTCGGCACCCCGGCCAGCACGCCGGCGATCGCGCCGTGGTAGCGCATGGAGACCACCCGCCGCGCCGCCGCGCAGTGCGCGACCAGCATGCCGAAGTCGCGCACCGCCACGACGCCGCCGGGGAACAGGCCGGCGAGGGCGCGCTCCTCCTTGCGCGGCTCCACCACCACCGCACGCACCGAGCCCTCCGGTGCGGCGCGGGCGAAATCCGAGGCGGCGGAGAGGAAGGCCTCCTCCGCTGAGTTTCCCGGGGCCGGCGCCTTGACGATCATCAGCGTGTCCACCGGGGCGGGCGGCGGCTCCTCGGCCGGCCCGGCGGGCGTCGGCGCCGGCGCGGGGCGGCCGAGCAGCAGCCAGGCGGAGAGCACCGGGTCGGGCATTTCGAACCAGCCCTCGCACAGCTCCTGGACGGCGGAGACACTCCAGGAATCGCGCACCGAGACGAAGGCGGCGCCGCGCAGCAGCGCTTCGATCGGCTCCCGCAGCTCGCGCGCCCGGGTGACGCCGCGGCTCGCGCCGATGCCGGCGAAGCCATAGGGAATGCCGGCGCGCAGCATGGCGCGGATCCATTCGGGCCGGTGCAGCGGGAAATGCGGCGGGCCGAGAACTCCGCCGCCGCCGATCACCACCGCGTCGAAGCCCGCGAGTTTCTCGCCGTCTAGCAGCACGCCGGGCGCGCGACGGCGGGCCGGGCGGGCGTCGTAGGCCTCGTGGTCGAGCCAGGAGGTGGCGGCGCACTGCACCGGGCCGGTGCAATAGGCGCCGAGCAGCCGCGCCAGCGCCCCGGCCTGCGCCGCGTCGCCCAGATTGCCGTTGCCATAGGCGCCGAACAGCAGCAGCCGGAGCGGCTTCGGCGGCGCCGCCACCCCTTCGGCCTGCATGTCGCCCCGTGGTGGCGGCCGGAGGCGCCGTGCCGGCGGATGGCGGCGGAGGACGGCGATCGCCGCCTCCTCGCGCATCCGGGTGCCGAATTCCTCCGACGCGGCGATCTCCTGCACCAGTTCGACCGGCGTGCGCCCGGCCGCACGCAGCCGGGCGGCCACCTCGGGCGATTCCGGCTCGCGCCCGAGCAGGGCGCGGTAGATCGCCGCGACCTCGGCC
>JADGHI010000663.1 GCA_019689515.1 Acetobacteraceae bacterium
TCGCTGGTGCGCCGGCGCCGGCCGCGCGGGATTACGCGGCGGATGTCGTGATCCTGGCGCTCGACCGGGCGGAGGAGACGGTGGAGGCAATCGCCTCCGCCCGCGCGCAGGTCGGCGTGGACAAGCATGTCTGGATCGCCGACCAGGGCAGCCGGCCAGAGAACCTGGCGCGACTGGCCGAGGCGGTGCGCGGCGCGCCGGATGCGACGCTCGTGCGGCTCGACCGCAATTGGGGCGTGGCGGGCGGGCGCAACCGGGTCATGGCGCTCGGCCACGGGCGGGTCGTGTTCGCTCTCGACAACGACGCCGAGTTCGACGGTCCCGACACCCTCGCCCGCGCGGTCGCCGCGCTCGACGAGGATGCGAGCCTCGCGGCGGTGGGTTGTCGGATCCTGGTGCACGCAACGGGCGAGGACGACCTCTCCTCCTGGGGCTACCCCGCCTCGCTGCTGCCGCGCGCCGGGCAGAGCTTCGACGCCGTCACCTTCGTCGGCGCCGGCCACGCGATCCGGCGGGCCGATTTCGCGCGCTGCGGTGGCTACGACGACGCGCTGTTCTTCTGCTGGGAGGAATACGACTTCTGCCTGCGCGCGATCGCGCTCGGCCGGCGCATCCGCTACCGCGGTGACATAGCCGTGCGCCACAAGGTGAGCCCGGAGCGGCGCTTCGCCTGGTCCGGCACGCGCTGGTTCCACTTCGTGCGCAACCGGCTCTACATCGAGATGAAGTTCGGCGCCTCGCCGGCCGCTCTGCTGCCACGCTTCCTGGCCTATCTGGTGAAGGGCGCGCACAACGGCGTGCCGGTCCAGGGGCTGCGCGCGGGGCCGGCGGCGATCCGGATGGCGCGCGCCTTCCGGCCGGCGCCTGGGACCGAGGCGCTCTACCGGCTGGACGAGGCAGCGCGCGATTACATTGCCCGCAACGACACGGCGCATCGCGGCGGGCTGGTGCGGCGGATCAGGACGGAAGTGCTGTCCCGCCTGCCAGGGGCGGCGCGCATGCCCGCAGCGGGAGCGGCGGGGCCGCGCTAAGAAGGCGCAGGCGGAGCGGGTTCAGGCGCATCACAAGCCCGCCACGCCACGGCACTTGCCTTCCTCCACGGCGACGAACTGCCGTCCGCGCCCACCGCAATTCGCCGCTCGCCTGGCACATGATCTGCCAACCGCCAGCGAGGCCGAGCCCACGCCATCACCGTGCGACCATCAGATCTGGCCATCCGCTGCCGGTGCCGAACACGCCCGCCGCCGCGGAAGCGGAACAGCATCAGTGCCACGCCGGCATTGGCGAGTAGCGCCAGGACGCCGGCCGCGCCCATCGCCGCCGCCTCCGGCGGCTTCCCGGCGAGGGCTGCCACAACATCGTCGCGATCACCCCAGCCCAAGCGCGGACAGGCGCGCCCGTCAGGCGAGCGCATGCCCGCGACGGTCAGGCTGATCCCACAATTTGCCGCGTCACCCAGGAAGTCGAGCGCGTCCCCCGGCAACGGGGCCGCGCCGGCGGCCGCGCCCGCGCTGATCTCGACCAGGAACATCCCGCCATTGATGGCGACGCGATCCAGAGCGCACGTCGCCATGCTGGCCCGCCGTCGCCCTCGGCCCCCGGTGGTGGCGCGGTGCAGGCGCCGCCACCGCCGCAACAGGCGTCAGCAGGCATCAGCTATAGCGTTCCTCCAGCCAGGGATCGCCGTGGTTGTGGTAGCCGCGCACCTCCCAGAATCCCGGCTGGTCCTCCGCGCGCAGCTCGATGCGCGTGACCCATTTCGCGCTCTTCCAGAAGTAGAGCCGCGGCACCACCACCCGCACTGGCCCGCCGTGCTGGCGGGTCAGCGGCTTGCCCTCCCAGGAATGGGCAAGCATCGCGTCCGGCACGTCGAACTCGGCGAGCGGCAGGTTGGTCGTGTAGCCGTCGTAGCTGTGGAAGACGACGAAGCGCGCCTCCGGCTTTGGGCGGGCGACCGCGAGCAGAGTCTGCGCCTTCACGCCCGCGAAGCGGTTGTCATAGCGCGACCATTGCGTGACGCAGTGGATGTCGCAGACCTGCTCCTCCTGCGGCAGGGCCAGGAAGCCCTCCCAGTCCAGGCGCAGAGGATTTTCCACCAAGCCCTCGACGCGCAGGCGGAACTTCTCCCGCGAGACGTCCGGCTGCACGCCGAGGTCGAGCACGGGCCAATCGCGCACCAGGGTCTGTCCCGGCGGCAGGCGCTCGCGCGCGGGGTCCGCGGTGGTGCCGGTCAGCAGCCTCCCCTCGCGGGCCCAGTCCTGCTTGCGCTGGACCAGCTTCTCGCGGACCTGGCCGGTCAGGGGGATGTCGTTCTCGTCGTGCTCCGCCATCGCGCGTCCTCCGTCCTGGCATAGGTGCCGGCGAAGGGGCGCGTTGCAAGAGCCCGATCGGTGGAGGGCGCGAGTCCCGCCGCCGCCGGCGCCTGGATGAGCCCCTGATGGCGCTGCAGCTGGACCC
>JADGHI010000664.1 GCA_019689515.1 Acetobacteraceae bacterium
CGCTGGCGGCGCTGCTGCCCACGCTGTTCGACGGGCTGCCCGCCGGCCCGCCGCCCGCAGCGGCGCCGCTGCCGCCCTTCCGCGAGTTCGGCCGCAAGGTGGTGGGGTTCGATTCGCCGCAATCCACCGTGATCTTCGGCCAGCCCGGCCTCGCGGTGAACGACCCGGACTGGGAGGCGGCACAGGTGGTGCTGCGCATCCTCGCCGGTGGCGGCTTCTCCTCCCGGCTGATGCAGGCGGTGCGCGTGGAGCGCGGGCTGACCTACGGCATCGGCGCGGGCTTCGACGTTCTGTTCCGGCGCGCCATCGTGGTCGGCTCGGTGGCGACCGAGAACGCGCGTGTGGCGGAGACGCTGGAGGTGACGCGCGCGGAATGGGCACGCATGGCGGCCGAGGGGCCGACGGCGGCGGAGGTCGAGGACGCGGTGGCGTACCTGACCGGCTCGCTGCCGCTCCAGTTCACCGACAGCCGGCGGATCGCGGGCACCTTGCTGGCGTTGCAGCGCAACCGCCGGCCGATCGATTGGCTGGACGGGCGCAACGAGCGCCTGCGCGCGCTGACGCGCGACGGCGTTGCGGCCGTCGCGGGCCGGCTGCTGAAGCCGGACGCGGTATCGGTGGCAGTGGCCGGGCGGCCGGTCGGGCTGTGACGGAAGCAGGCTGCCGTGGCGGTCCGGCGGATCGTCAGGGCCCGGCCTCGCCCGGCCTCGCGGTACGCCGCCGGGTCGCTGCGCCAGGACCGCGCCGGTGCCGGTCTGCGCGATGATCGGGGCCGGCACCGCCGACGGCTGACCGAAGTCCTCGCCTCCGCCCTCGCCGATGGCGCGGGGAGGAATGGGCGGGATCGGCCACCGCCGTCGGCGCGGGCCGGCGGACAGCGCATACGGGGGTGAGAGAGAGCGCGCGGGCGCAACTGGCGAAAAGGAGGAGGATTCGCATGGACGATGACGCCGCCCGAGCCTGGGCCGCAGTTGAGGCGCTCGCCGCACGGCCGCGGGCGAGTGCGATCCGCCCGCTCTTCGCCGCCGATCCGAAGCGCTTCGAACGCTTCGCGCACCGTGCCGGCGACCTGCTGGTGGACCTCTCCAAGACCTCCGTGTCCGACGAGGTGCTGGCCGCGCTGCTCGGCCTCGCCCGTGCCTGCGGCGTGGAGGCGCGGCGCGATGCGATGGCACGCGGCGAGCCGATCAACGCCACCGAGCGGCGCGCCGTGCTGCACATCGCGCTGCGCGCGCCGCGCTCGGCCGGGTTCCGCGTCGGGGAGGAGGACGCCTCGGCCACGGTGCACGACACCCTCGGCCTGATGCGCGCCTTCACCGAGGCGGTCCATGCAGGCGAGATCCGCGGCGCGACGGGCGAGCGCTTCACCGATGTGCTGAACATCGGCATCGGCGGCTCGGACCTCGGCCCGGCGATGGTCGCGCGGGCGCTGTGGCGCGAGGGCGTCTCGCCAATGCGCGCGCACTACCTCGCCAATGTGGACGCGCATGCCTGGGAGGCGCTCAGGCCGCGGCTCGACCCGGCGCGGACCCTGGTGCTGGTGGCATCCAAGACCTTCACCACCCAGGAGACGATACTGAACGCGCGGCTGGTGCGCGCCTGGCTGGCGGATGCGCTGGGCGAGGCGCAGGTGGGGCGGCACCTCGCGGCGATGTCCACAAACCTTGAGGCGACGCGGGCCTTCGGCATCGACCCGACGCGGGTGTTCGGCTTCCGCGACTGGGTGGGCGGACGGTTCTCGCTGTGGTCGGCGGTCGGCCTGTCGCTCGCCCTGGCGCTGGGGTGGGGGGAATTCGCGCGGCTGCTCGCCGGCGCATGGACCATGGACGAGCACTTCCTCTCCGCCCCGCTCGAGCGGAACCTGCCGGTGCTGATGGCGCTGGTCGAGGCCTGGCACGTGAACGCGCTCGGCTATCCCGCCCGCGCGGTGCTGCCCTATGACGAGCGGCTGGCGCGCCTGCCGGCGCATCTGCAGCAGCTCGAGATGGAGAGCCTGGGAAAGCGCGTGACGCTCGCGGGCACGCTGGTGACGCACGCGACCGGGCCGGTGGTGTTCGGAGAGCCGGGCACGAACGCGCAGCACAGCTTCATGCAGTTGGTCCACCAGGGGACGACGCCGGTGCCGGTGGACTTCGTGCTGGTGGCGCGGCCGGACCACACGCATGTGGAGAACCACCGCGCGCTGCTCGCCAACGGCCTGGCGCAGGCGGAGGCGCTGCTGCGCGGCAAGAGCGCCGAGGAGGCGCGCGCGGAGATGGCCGCCTCCGGCATGCCGGAGGCGGAGATCGCGCGGCTGCTGCCGCATCGCGTCTTCCCGGGCGACCGGCCGAGCACGACGATCCTGCTGCCGCGGCTGGATGCGGCGACGCTCGGGCAGCTCGTAGCGCTGTACGAGCACAAGGTGTTCGTGCTGGGCGCGCTCTGGGGGGTGAACGCCTTCGACCAGTGGGGGGTGG
>JADGHI010000665.1 GCA_019689515.1 Acetobacteraceae bacterium
CCGACCCCACCGCTGCCGCACCCGACCTGTTCGGGCCGCCGCCCGCCGCGCCCGGCGCGCCGCCTGCGCCTCCCGACGACGCGCGTCGCCCGCTCGCCGACCGGCTGCGCTCGCGCGCGCTGGAGGAGGTGGTCGGCCAGGACCACCTCGTCGGTCCCGAGGGCACGCTGACGCGCATGCTGGCGCGCGGCAGCCTCGCCTCGCTGATCCTCTGGGGCCCGCCGGGGACGGGCAAGACGACCATCGCCCGCCTGCTCGCCGAGCGCGCGGGGCTCGCCTTCGTGCCGCTCTCGGCGGTGTTCTCCGGCGTCGCCGACCTCAAGCGCGCCTTCGAGGAGGCACGCCGGCGCCGCGCCGCCGGCCGGGGCACGCTGCTCTTCGTGGACGAGATCCACCGCTTCAACCGCGCCCAGCAGGACGGCTTCCTGCCCGTCGTCGAGGACGGCACGGTGACGCTCATCGGCGCGACGACCGAGAACCCGTCCTTCGAGCTGAACGGCGCGCTGCTCTCGCGCTGCCAGGTGCTGGTGCTGCGCCGCCTCGACGACGAGGCGCTGGAGAAGCTGCTCGCCCGCGCCGAGGCGGAAGCCGGCCGCGCCCTGCCGGTGGACGAGGCGGCGCGCGCCGCGCTGCGCGCCATGGCGGACGGCGACGGGCGCTACCTGCTGAACATGGCGGAGCAGCTCCTCGCCCTGCCCGAGGACCAGCCGGTGCTGGACACCGCGGCGCTCTCGGCGCTGCTCGCGCGCCGCGCGGCGCTCTACGACAAGGATCGGGAGGAGCACTACAACCTGATCTCCGCGCTGCACAAGTCGCTGCGCGGCTCGGACCCGGACGCGGCACTCTACTGGCTCGCGCGCATGCTCCAGGGCGGCGAGGACCCGCGCTACATCGCGCGGCGCCTGACGCGCTTCGCGGCCGAGGATGTCGGCATGGCCGATCCCACCGCGCTGCCGCTGGCCATTGCGGCATGGGACACCTACGAGCGGCTCGGCTCTCCGGAGGGCGAGCTGGCGCTGGCGCAGCTCGTCGTGCACCTCGCGACGGCGCCGCGCTCGAACGCGGTCTACGTCGCCTTCGGCGCCGCGATGCGCGCGGCGCGGGAGACGGGCAGCCTGATGCCACCCAAGCACATCCTCAACGCCCCGACGCGGCTGATGAAGGATCTCGGCTACGGCAGCGGCTACGCCTACGACCACGACGAGGAGGAGGGCTTCTCCGGCCAGAACTACTTCCCGGAGGGAATGCAGCGGCAGCGCTTCTACGTCCCGACGGACCGCGGCGCGGAGGCCGAGATCGCCGAGCGCCTGAAGCGCTGGGAGGCGTTGCGGTCGCGGAAGGCCCGCGGGCGGTGAGCGGCCACGGCGGCGAGCCTTTGCGCGGCGCTCGTCAACATGGGTGACACCGGGCAGGCGGGGCGAGCGACACTGTTCCAGCCGTTTGGCGGCGCGCATGCGCCGTTGCCCGGCGCCGCCGGTCCGCGACAGAATACGGTCTGGGACCGAACCGAGGCACACCTCTCATTCCGCCGCCCTTCACGCTCGACCAGGTCGCACGCATCGTGCGCGAGTCCGAGGGCCGCGCCTCGTCCTATCCGGGGAGCGGCGGCCAGGTCGGCCATCCGCTCGGGCGCCACGAGCGCCTGAGCAACGAGGAGCTGCGCCAGCGCTACGTGACCGAGCTCGCCCGGCGGGAGGCCTATGCCGAGCTCAACCCCGACAACGCCGGCGCCCAGCGCCGTCAGCACGAGGCGATCTTCCTCACCGCCTTCGTCCGCACCCTCGACGTCTTCCAGTACACCATGGCCGCACTCAACAACCCGGCCGGGCACGACGCCTACGCGCTGATGTTCCGCGCCTCCAATTCGCACGACAACATGCGCGCGATCATCCACCACAACCTGACCGACGGGCGCGGCGCAGAGGTCACCTTCCCGATCCGGTATGCGATGTTCACGACCGGGGTGAATACGGCACGCGCCTCCGCCGTGCGTGTCGTGGTGGACCGCATGCCGAGCGCCTATGAACGGCTGCACGTGCAGACCGTGATGCCGATGATCGAATACCACGCGGACGGCTGCGAGGTGCGCAACCGCGCCGGTCAGCGGGTGGAATTCGACCTGGCCGAGCTCGCGCAGCGCCGCCTGGTGCTCAATCCGAGGCTCTAGGCGGGCGGGCCCTTCGCCCGCCGGAACGGACCATCCGCGCAGGAAGTTGCGCACGCGATGGTGCGCGCCTGCGCGCTTGACTCAGCCCCCCGTGCCTCGTCTTGAATCGCGGCGTTCGCAGGCGGGGCTCCCGTCCGCGGACGTGCCAAGCAGGCATGGAGGGAGTGGTGACTCCACCTCCGCAGGAAGCCGCGACCATCGCCGGGGCTGTCGCCCGGGTCTCGGCGTAGCGGTCAACGCGGGCGGCACACCGGGAGAGGCCACCGGGGGCCGCATCAGTAGGGCAA
>JADGHI010000666.1 GCA_019689515.1 Acetobacteraceae bacterium
GCCCGGTTATTACGGCTATCCCTATTACGGCTACCCCTACGCGCCTCCTTATCCCCCGCCGCCCGCCTACTACCCGCCTGCCGCAGGCGCGACCTGCGTTGCCGGCGCTGTGACCTGCCCCTTGCAGGAACCTGCGATGCCGGGCGACGCCTGCAACTGCCCAACGCCAAACGGCGCCGCCTGGGGACGCGTCGCCGGCTGAGGGCGGCGGATCGTGGCGCGCAGCCAGTCGGCAGCGGCGGTGGTTGCCGGTCGGCGCACGCCCCGACTACACCGGCCGCGGCGTGACCGGTTGGGGAAATGCGCGAATGACTGTTCTGGCGCCAGCGGCGGAGGGCAGCGAGCAGACGGTGCTGGAGGCACGCGAAACCAAGCGCTCCTACGGCCCGGCGCACTTCCTCCTCTCCTGCCTGTTGCTCGGCCTGCCCTTCCTCGGTCGCCAGCGCGTGACCCTGACCAATGAGCGCATCATCCTCGAACAGGGCTTCTGGACGCGGACGCGCGACGATGTGGAGATCTTCCGCATCCGCGACGTGGTGGTGCGGCAGAGCCTCTACCAGCGCCTGGTCGGCATCGGCGACATCGTCATCAAGTCGCTCGAGGGGCGGAGCGAGGAGACGCACGTCCTGCGCGGCCTCGCCGACCCGGTGCGGGTGAGCGAGACGATCCGCACGCTGTGGAACCGCACGGCTCGGCCGTTGAGTCGGGCGGCGATCCTGGACTGACCGCACATCGGAGAGGACGGCGCGGCATGCCGCTCACCATCGCCGTCATCGCGCACGATACCTCCAAGCCCGTGCTGGTGGAATGGATCGGCCGCCACATCGAGGTGCTGCGGCCGCACCTCCTGCTCGCCACCGGCACCACCGGCGCGCGCATCCGTGAACGCTACCCGGAACTGCGGGTGGAGGCGGTGCTGAGCGGGCCGCTCGGCGGCGACCAGCAGATCGGTGCGCGGGTGGCGGAGGGCCGGGTGGACGCGATCGTCTTCCTGTTCGACCCGCTCTGGGCGCAGCCGCACGAGCCGGATGTGCGGGCGCTGATCCGCATCGCCACGCTGCGCGACGTGCCGATCGCGGTGAACCCGGCGACGGCGGAGCTCCTCGCCGCCGCGCTGCCGGCGATGGCGGCGGCGAAGGAGGCCACGGCAGGCGGGATCGCGGCGCCGCCCGCTCAGGACAGCGCCGCCCGGGGGGCGGCTGGTCCGCAGACCGCCTAGGTCGCGCCCGCGCCGGGGGGCGCCGCCGGGATGCTTCAACTGTTCGGGCCGCGCTCCATCGAGTAGGGCTGCCAGCGGCGCAGCCCCGACCTCTCCAGCACCGTCGGGTTGACGCAGCTCATCGGCCACTTGCCGGAGAGCACCAGCGCCAGCTCCTGCCCGACGCGGCGCCTGCGCGCCGGATCGAAGCGCGAGGAGGCGGAGGCGTTGTGCGGCGAGAGGATGACATTGGTCATCTTGTGCAGCGGGTTGTCCGGCTTCGTCGGCTCCACCTCGAACACGTCGAGGCCGGCGCCGGCGATCCAGCCTTCCTGGAGCGCCCGGATCAGGGCGGATTCGACGACGGTCGGGCCGCGGCCGGTGTTGATGAAGATCGCGTTCCGCTTCATCTGCCGGAAGTGCTTCTCCTGCAGGAAGCCCTTGGTCTCGGGCCTGTCTGGCAGGTGCATCGAGACGAAGTCGCTCTGCGCCAGCAATTCGGGGAGCGAGACGGGATGGACGCCGTAGGACACCATCAGCAGCTCCTCGACATAGGGGTCGAAGGCCACCATCCGCAGGCCGAAGGGAGCGGCGCGGCGGGCGGTGGCGCGGGCGACGCGGCCGAAGCCGATGAAGCCGAGGGTCTGGCCCATCAGGCGCGGGATCTGCAGGAGCTGCGGCCGGCCCTCCGCCCAGCGGCCTTCCCGCACCATGCGGTCCTGCTCCAGCGCGCGGCGGTGCGCGGCGAGGAGCAGCATCATCGCGTGGTCCGCGACCTCCTCGATGAAGGTGTCGGGGCAATTGGTGACGGGGATGCCCTTCTCGGTCGCGGCGGCGACGTCCACGTAGTCCACGCCGACGGTGCCGAGGGCGATGATGCGGCAGCGCTCCAGCGCCTCGATCATGCGCCGGGTGAACTTCATGCCCTTGGCATAGACCGCGTCGGCGTCACGCGCGGCGGCGATGAAGCCTTCCTCGGTCGCCGGGCACTCGACGATCTCGGCGTCGAGGCCCTCGAGCGCCTCCATCTCGTACCCATAGCCGCCGCCGGCCACCGTGAAGCTGGCGCCGGCGGGCGTGACGATCTTGAACTTCGCCATCTGGCGGTCCCCCGCTGTCGGTCGTTGGGGGATTGCGCCACAGCGGCGGTCAGACGTCCACCTCCGCCTCGTCGAGCTTCGCCGCGTTCTCCTGGATGAACTTGAAGCGCAGCTCCGGCCGGCGGCCCATCAGCGCCTCGATCAGCTCGGA
>JADGHI010000667.1 GCA_019689515.1 Acetobacteraceae bacterium
GGCTCCGCTGCTGATTGGCTTCCCGCTTGGTCATCCCGGTCTCCGTCCTGCTCATCGCGTGACGGACCATTCGCGCTGGGCCGCGCCCGAGCCAAGCGCATAGAGCACCTTCGGCGCGCTGCTTCCGCTTCACATACCGGCCGTTGGCGGGTCCAGCCGGTCGGCCGTCTCGGCGAGCAGCGCCGCGACATGCTCCTGCAGCACGGTCTGCACGAGGTGCGGCTCGGCGCCGAGTTGGGCGGCGATCTGCCCGGCCACCCGGGCGGGCCAATTCAGCAAGGCATCGCGCATGGCGCCGGCGATCTCGTCGATGCGGGCGTTGGCCGCGCCGATATCAATCAGCCGCCCCTTGCCACGGTCGAGCGCCAGGCGCTGTGCCTCCACCCGCAGGGCCAGCCGGGCGAGGGTCAGCCGCCCGAGCGCCGTCGCCTCCATCGGCAGCGACATGGGCGAGCGGCCCGGCCGGGCGGTCTCGGTCATGTCGCGGCGGACCCGCTCGACGTCCCAGCTGCCGTCCGGCTCGCGGGTGATGCGGCCGGCGCGCTCGGCCTTCTGGATGGCGGTGTGGGACAGGCCGAGACGGCGCGCGACTTCGCGCCCGGACGCGGTGCGCTCCGGCATGATCATCTCCATCCGGCAGGAGAGCTTGGCAACGTGCCCGCGGCTGCATGCCATGGGCTGTCGGCAACTGGCGCTGCGCGGCCGCATGTTGGCAACGGAAGAAATCAGAATGAATACAATCTGTTGGAATGCGCTCTTACTAGATTGGCATCCTGGAACCCTGAAGATTTCTCCTGACGCTAGCGAGGTCGCGCGCTGCTGCCCCCCGCATACGGGATCGCCAGGAAGGACCCTGAGGGTCAGCGTCGCCGACGCGGCTTCTCGACCTGCTGACAACTTACACCAAGTGGTTTCCGCGCCGCCATAGCATGCGATGCAGCGACACCGCCGACGAGGATGCTAGTGCTGGCGATGCACGCGACACCGCCAGCACCGGATGTCACGCCGCCTCGCGTGGCCGCCGTACCAGACCGTAGTGCACCGCCAGTACGGAGAGTGCGGCGGTGAACATGCCCTGCGCCTGGGCAGGCGCGATCGGCCTGCCCTGCCAGCCCTGTTGCAGGGCCCACTCGCGGATCGAGCACTCGAGCCCGAGCACATGCCAGACCGACGAGCCGCCCGGGCTTTGCAGCCCGCCCAGTGCGTCAATGGCGGCGGCGACCTTCTGCCGTGCCGAGACCTGCCGCTCGGTCAGCGTGTCGCCGGTGCCGCTCGGAACGCGGACCAGCTGCGTTGTGCGCACGCCATCCAGCGCGGCCGAACGGAACTGCGTCCGGAAGATGCTTCCCGCCTCGTGCATCTCCGGCGTGATCGTGCCGTTGGCGAACATGGCACCGATGGAGTCAACAGCCCGACGATGCTGCACCGGCGTCCCGGTCTCGGGGTCAGCATCACGGAACGCCTCGCCGAAGCCGCCGTGCTGCAGACGCCAGGGTGAGGGCTTCGACAGGTCCTCCCGCTCCTTGGCGGCTCGCTTTGCCTTCTTACCGGCCATGCTTGTGTCCTCCGTGCCGCTGTCCCCAGCGGCGCACCGCCTCGTTGGTGATGGCCTGGCGCAGCATGGAGTCCCAGATCTCATCGAGGATGAGGGTCGCCACGCCATGCTCGTGCCAGGCACGACGCCGCAGCGCATCCAGCTCGGGGCCTGTGGTGGGGCTCGGTCCGCGATCGAGGCAACTGCGCGGCGGTCGGGGACCGCCGGCCGCTGTCGAGGTCGACCACGGCTGCGTGCTGTCGGTGCGCATGAGCATCATGCTCCGCTTGCTGCACGAGCCGCCTGCCGGAGCGCAGTAGGCAGCGGCGGGTGATTCGGCCGATGCGTGATCTGGTCCGCCGGCCAGTGCCCCAGAGCCGGGCAGAAATGCTGGGCGAGGCGCTCGATGCTGTTGGCGGCCGCGATCGCCGCATGAGCCTGCAGAAAAGGGAGGATGTGCTTCGTCCGGAACGGCAGCCATTCGGCGTTCTCCGGCACCCACACGGCATCGAGGATGTGGTGCGGCGTGCAGAACTCTGTGTAGTGCCCGCCACCTTCGGGGATGGCCCAGGAGAGAACCTGCATGCCGTCCAGATGATCCGGACCGATGCTGTCGCTGACAGGCAGGAAGTTCAGAACCTTGGTAAGCGCGGCCTGCCACGGGATCTCCCCGCGATTGCAGATCGTCTGTGCACGCAAGATCCATTCGGGCTTCGGCGTCTCGGTGAACTCGCCGTTCAGGTAGGTGATGATGGTGCCGGTCTTCACGGTGCAGATCCCTGATGCTGACGATGTCGGAGGGGGCAGGTCACCCGGCGTGGTGGCGCCCTGGCACGACGCGGCACCTCGGCTGCGGGGCCGAGCGTCCGTGGTCGCCGCCCCGAACCGGCGGGTCCGGGTGGGTCCAGGTG
>JADGHI010000668.1 GCA_019689515.1 Acetobacteraceae bacterium
GGGGGGGGGCCGCCCCGGGGCGGCCCCCCCACCCCGCCCCCGGGCGCCCCCCCCCCCGCGGGGGGGGCCCGGGGCATGGTCGTCACCAACCACCCGCTAGCCTCGGCCGCGGGCGCGGAGATGCTCGCCGCCGGCGGCAACGCCGTGGACGCCGCAGTGGCCGCGCTGTTCACGCTCACCGTGGTCGAGCCGATGATGGTCGGCCTGCTCGGCGGCGGCATGATGCATCTGCGCCTGCCCGATGGGACGCACACGGTGCTCGACGGGCTGAGCACCGCTCCGCTGGCCGCGCGCCCGGACACCTACCGGCCGAATCCCGACGCGCCGCCGGGCTCCACCGAGGCGGCGGGGCGCGAGAACAGCATCGGACCGCGCTCGGTGGCCGCCCCCGGCAACCTGCTCGCCTGGTGCGAGGCGCTCTCGCGCTTCGGCACCATGCCGCTGGCGGACGTGATGGAGCCGGCGATCCGCCACGCCGCGCGCGGCTTCGCCGCCACGCCCTACCTCTCCGAATGCATCGCGGAGGTCGGCACCGACCTCGCGCGCGATCCCGCCATCGCGGCGCGCTTCCTCCCCGATGGCGCGCCGCTGCGCCCCGGCACGAAGCTGGTTCAGGCGGACTATGCCGAGACGCTGCGCACCATCGCGCGCGAGGGTGCGGCGGCGCTGCACGGCGGCGGCACAGTCGGGCGCATCGTCGCCGATCACCTCGCACGCATCGGCGGCCTGCTCTCCCGCGACGACCTCACCCAATACCGTACCGTCGAGCGTGAACCGGTGCGCGGCACCTATCGCGGCGCGACCATCATCGGCCCGCCGCCACCCTCCTCCGGCGGCGTGCACGTCGTCCAGATGCTGAACATCCTGGAGGGCTACGACATCGCCGCGCTTGGCTTCGGCACGCCGGACTCGCTGCATCTGCTCGCCGAGGCGCTGAAGATCGCCTTCGCCGACCGCGCCGCCGCCACCGCCGATCCGGCCTTCGTCCGGGTCCCCGTCGCGCGGCTGACCGACAAGGCCTACGCCGCCGAGCGCCGCGCCCGCATCGCCCTGGATCGCGCGCAGGACTGGGCGGCCGAGGTCGCGCCAGCGGAATCGCCCAACACCACGCACCTTACCGTCGCCGACGGCGAGGGCCGAATCGTCTGCGCCACCCACACCATCAACAGCCTGTTCGGTGCACGCTTCCTGATCCCCGAGGTCGGGCTGATCCCGAACAACTACATGGCGCTGTTCGACCCGCGTCCGGGCCGCGCGCTCTCCGTCGCGCCGGGCAAGCGCATCACCACCTCGCAGGCGCCGGTCATCGCGCTGCGCGAGGACGGCAGCCCGCTCGTCGCGCTCGGCATGCCGGGCGGGCTGCGCATCTTCGGCTCGGTAATGCAGGCGCTGGTGAACCTCCTCGACCACCGCATGACCTTGCAGCAGGCGGTCGAGGCGCCGCGGCTCTGGACCCAGGGCGCGGCGCGGGTGGTGGAGGTCGAGACCGGCTTCCCGGTGCCGGTGCGCGAGGCGCTCGCCGCGCGCGGCCACGTCGTGCAGGCGGTGGCGCATGTCGGCGGCGGCATGTGCGCCATCGGCTTCGACCCCGACGGCACGATGGAGGGCGCCGCCTGCTGGCGCGCCGACGGCACCGCGATCGGCCTCGGCGGCGGCCTGGCCCGCGAGGGCGCGCGCTTCTGGCCGGACGCGGCGCGCGGTTGAGGCGCGCCGCGGCTACCGCTGGCCGCGGGCGTGGAAGGCGGCGCCCTCGGCCACCGCCTCGGGCGGATCGGGCTGCACCTGCAGGGCGATCACCGTCGCGGCGATGCCGAGATAGTAGCCGGCGATCAGGTTCACGTCGGTGATCTGGCGTGGCGTGTAGTGCGCCTGCAGCGCCGCGAACACCGACTCCGGCACGCCGCGCAGCGTGGCGAAGGCGAACACGTACTCCGCCAGGGCGCGATGCGCCGGGCCGAGCCCTTCCGGCACCGCCCCGGCGCGGATCGCGCCGAGCTGCGCCTCGGTCAGCCCCGCCTTCAGCCCGAGCGGCGCGTGGTGCAGCCAGGCGTAGTCCACGCCGCGGCCGGTGATGAGGATCACCAGCTCCTTCTCCAGCTCGCTCAGCGCCGTGTCATAGCGGCAGTAGCGCCCCAGCTCGGCGAGCGCGGCGAGCCCCGCCGGCGCGTGGGCGAAGGCGCGCATCACGTTGGACACGATGCCGCGGGTGCGACGGAACTCGGCGAAGGCGCGCTCGAGCTCGGGCGAAGCGGCGGGGTCGGCCTCGGGCAGTCGCACCGGATCCTCCTCATGGCTTGGCGGCGGCGATTGCAGCCTAGCAGCCGGCCGCGCGCATTGGCGAGCCCGCGGCCGGCACGGGCCGGCATGGCGCCGCGCCGCCTCCCGCACAGGTTGCGCGGCGGGCGGCGGGCGATGCGACGCGGCCGGCGCGGTTGCGTTGGCC
>JADGHI010000669.1 GCA_019689515.1 Acetobacteraceae bacterium
CCCCGCCATCGTCTTCACCGCCGCGTAGGCGATGAAGCCGAGCCCGATCCCCGTTGCGATCGAGAAGGTGAAGGGCATGGCGAGCGCGGTGACGATCGCCGGCATGTAGTCCGTCGCGTCCTCCCAGCCGATGTCGCCGAGCGCGCGGGCCATCAGCAGCGCCACGAAGACCAGCGCCGGAGCGGTCGCGAAGCCGGGAATGGCGGTGGCGATCGGCGCGAGGAACAGCGTCAGCAGGAACAGCCCCGCGACCGTCAGCGCGGTCAGCCCCGTGCGCCCGCCCGCCTGGATGCCCGCCGCGCTCTCGATGTAGCTCACGGTGGTCGAGGTGCCGAGCACGGCGCCGATCATCGCCCCGCCCGAATCCGCTACCAGGGCGCGGCCGAGATTGGGCACGGTGCCGTCCTTGTTCATCAGCCCCGCGCGGTGGGTCGTCGCGATCAGCGTCCCGGTGTTGTCGAGCAGGTCCACCAGGAAGAAGGTGAAGACGATGCCGAGGATGCCGAGGCCGAGCGCCCCGGCGATGTCGAGCTGGAGGAAGGTCGGCGCCAGCGAGGGCGGCCAGTCCACGACGCCCTTGAAGCTCGTCAGCCCGAAGGGGATGCCGGCCGCGGCGGTGGCGAGGATGCCGATCACGATCGCCCCCGGCACGCCCCGCGCGCTGAGCCCCGCGATCAGCAGGAACCCCGCGCAGGCGAGCAGGGTGGAGGTCGCTCCGAGCGGCCCGAGCCCCACCAGCGTCGCCGGATGCGCCACCACGAGCCCCATGCCGCGCAGCCCGATCAGGCCGAGGAAGAAGCCGATGCCGGCGGCGATGCCGAGTTTCAGCGACAGCGGGATGCCGTTGACCAGCCACTCGCGGATGCGCAGCACGGAGACGGCGAAGAACAGCAGGCCGCCGATGAAGACGGCCCCCAGCGCCACCTGCCAGGGCACGCCCATCCCCTGCACCACGGCGAAGGCGAAGTAGGCGTTGAGCCCCATGCCCGGCGCCAGCGCGATGGGGAAATTCGCGAGCAGCCCCATCAGCGCCGAGCCGATCGCCGCGGCCAGGCAGGTCGCAACGAAGGCTGCGCCCGGGTCGATGCCCGCGGCGGCCATGATCTGCGGATTGACCACGACGACATAGGCCATGGTCAGGAAGGTGGCGAAGCCGGCCATCAGCTCGGTTCGCGGCGTGGTGCCGCGCGCCGTCAGGCCGAAGAATCGGTCCATTGCTGTTCCCCCTCGCGCGCACGGAGCGGCACGCGCCCGCCCGCCGGCCGGCTTCCCGCCGGCTGACAGGCAATTCCCGCACCGCGGCCGGCAGGGGAAGACCCGACTTGCCACCCGATCCCTGGCTGCCCGCCGGGCGCTGCGCCGCGCCTGGCGGGGGGCGGGCTGGCCTCAGGGCGCCATGGTGAGCGACCGCGTCGGCGCCAGCCGGTTCGTCTTCTTGTCGATGTAGACGAGCTTGCCCGAGAACAGCGCCTTGAGCACCTCCATCTGGAGGTCCACCTCGCTCGCGCCCTTCATGCGCGTGCCGATCTCGAGGCCGACGCGGTCGTTCTCGATGTCCATCCGCGCCGCGAGCTGGCGATCCGCCTCGCCCGAGTCGAGGTCGTCGAATTCGTGGGTGAACACCACGCGCTCGCGTCATTGTAGGCGAGCTTGCTCGCCAGCAGCGCCGACCAGTAGCAATGGCGCGCCGCGTCCGCCGGCCCGTCGCGCAGCGAGGCGCGGAAGCGCCGTTCCTGCTCCGCCTCCGGCACGGCGTCGAGCCCGACCAGGGCGAGGTTGCGCGACCAGCGCTCAGCCTCCGCCTTGGCGGCCTTGAGCACGCTGAAATGGCCCGGATTGGCCCACAGGATATCCTTGAGCGTGTCGCGTTCCGAGGCGTTCAGGCGATTGTAGGTATTATAGGCGTTGCGCAGGTCGTCGTAGAAGCCCACGGTTCCCTTCCCTCGTTACTTGGGTAGCAGCGAAAATATTGCGCAAACATTCCGGCTGCCAGCGAAGAAGGGTTTCGCGGCGGCAAATCGCGTTTCGTCCATATTTCGCGCGCGTTTCCGATGTTTGGTCGGTTTCACCACGGCCCGCCGGAGGGTGCGCACGCCATTGTGGCCGTGGGCGGCGAGTGGCGCGGCTGTGCCGCCGCCATCCGCGACGACATGATCGGCGGAGCGAGCCGCCGGCGGGCCGCGACGCCATCCGTGCGCGGCATGCTGCCCGGCCGGCGGACCGGATTGCGGCGAGCCGAGGAGAAGGACGATGCGCGGCAGGACGACGACGATGCCGAGCGGCACCGCGGCGCTAGGTGCCTTGCTGCTGGTGGCGCTGCCCGCGGCAGCGCAGCAGGAGCCGCAGCACCAGTGGGCAACCGGGGTCATCACCGCTCAGGCCGGATCGCCACCCGCCACCCAGCCCGTCCCAGCTCCTGGCGCGGCCTCACCGGGTGGT
>JADGHI010000670.1 GCA_019689515.1 Acetobacteraceae bacterium
GCGATGGACGGGCGGCTGATTCTGATCGGCACCGGCGCGAGCCTGGCGGCCGGCCTTGCGACAGGCATCGGCGCCCTGCCCGTCCTGTTCATGCGACGCCTCTCGGGGCAGGTTCAGGACGCGCTGCTCGGCTTCGCGGCCGGCGTCATGCTGGCCGCCTCCTTCCTCTCGCTCATCCTGCCGGGGATCGAGGCGGTGCGGGCGGAGACTGGGAGCGGCACGGCGGGGGCGGCGATCGTCGGCGCCGCGCTGCTGATCGGGGCGGCCGCGCTCCGCGCGGCCAATCGGCTCGTGCCGCACGAGCATTTCGTGTTTGGCCTGGCCGGGCGGCGGAGCCCGGTGCTCCGCCGCATCTGGCTGTTCGTCGCCGCCATCACGCTGCACAACTTCCCCGAGGGGCTCGCCGTCGGCATCGGCTTCGGCGGCGGCGATCTGGCGAACGGCACCACGCTCGCGATCGGGCTGCAGAACATGCCCGAAGGTCTCGCCGTGGCGGCCGCGCTTGTCTCGCTCGGCTATGCCCGACACGCGGCACTGCGCGTGGCACTGGCGACGGGGCTGGTCGAGCCGCTCGGCGGGCTGCTTGGCGCGGCGACGGTCGCGGTGTCGCAGCCGCTGCTGCCCTGGGGCATGGGCTTCGCGGCCGGCGCGATGCTCTTCGTCATCAGCAACGAGATCATCCCCGAGACCCATCGGAAGGGACACGAGGATGCGGCGACCGTGGGCCTCATGGTCGGGCTCGTCGTCATGACGATGCTCGACACCGCGTTCACGTGAGCCGCGGGCGCGCACCGGTGGCCGGCGGCACCCCGCGCGCATCCGTGATCGGATCGTGTTGAGGCAGGTCAAAGCGAAACGCCCGGTCCCGCGCTGTTCTCGGCGCACGGCGTTGCCCTGCGCCGCCGGCGTGCGAAGGGGGCCGCGTCCGTGCGAGTGGTTGGGCCAAGAACGGGGAGATGGCAATGAGCGAAGCGACGAACAAGGCACCCACGAAGACCGAAGCCAAGACCATGGCGCCCGCGTTGAGCAGGCCGGAGGGCTTGTGGCAGCCGCTGAGCGCGTTGCGCGATGAGATGGATCGCCTGTTCGACAGTTTCGTGCGCGGCTTCAGCCTCGGGCCGGGCCGGGCGCTGCGCCGCGCGGGGGTGGAGTTGCCGCAGCCCTTCTGGCGCCTCGAGACGGGCTTCGGCGTGACCACGCCGGCCGTGGACCTGGTCGAGAACGAGAAGGAGTATCGCATCACCGCCGAGTTGCCGGGCATGGACGCGCGCGACGTCGAGCTGATGGTCTCGGACGACATGCTGACGATCCGCGGCGAGAAGAAGGAGGAGAAGGAGGAGAAGGCGGAGAACTACTACCTCTCCGAGCGCCGCTTCGGCTCCTTCCAGCGTTCCTTCCAGCTTCCGCAGGGCGTGGACCGCGACAAGATCGACGCGAAGTTCGAGAAGGGCGTGCTGACCATCACCCTGCCGAAGACCGCGGAGGCCGCGGCGCGGCAGAGGAAGATCGAGATCAAGCAAGGCGCGGGGTAACGCGCGACGCGCACAGGGGCTCCGAACGAGGCCGGAGCCCCTGGCGAGGCAGGCGGTCGGCGGCGGCACACTTGATTGCCTCGGCCGCACTCCTCCGTGCGATGCCGGTTCGGCCGGAAGTGCCCGAGGCCGGCGCCGGCGAGGGCGGCCCCGTGCCGTCGGGCAGGCGGAACGTGCGTCACCGGGCGTCGCGATCGGGTTCGAGATGGCACCAGCCATCGGGCCCGAGGGCGATCGGCGGGCGCCCGGGACGATGGAACATCCACCAGGTCCGGCCGCGCTTCTCGACTATCACGGGACCGAGCGCAGGGTGACGGTAGCGCCCTGGCGCGCGGTGCGCCGGCGGCACGACCGGCGTGGCCGCCCTGCGCTCCCGCAGCAGGCGCTTCGCCGCCTCCAGCTCCGCGCGGCGGCGCTCGGGCAGGGAGCGGCCCGCGCGGTTGATGAAGAAGGTCACCATCCGAATTGCGGCCCCCAGGCCGCCGGGCGAGACTTCCGGCCGCGCCATGGTCTCGGCGATCGTGCGCGCGTCGCGCTTGAACAGGCCCGCGGGCGGGAAGGTGGAGTCCGTCCCGACCTCCCGCGACCAGCGCCGGGGCGTCGTCGTCGGGTGCCTCGCCATGCGCTCCATCATCGCGGAGGGCATACGCCGGTTCGCGGCGCTCGACAGCACGCGCGGTTCCGGCGCCCCTGTCGCTGCCGAGCGCGGACAGGCCCGGCGCAGCCCACCGACAAGCGGCGCCGGTCGCCGCCACGGCACAGAGCGGCGGGCGCCGCAGCGCGCCCGATCAGCCCGCCGCCGGCGCGGCGTTCACTCGCCCGTCAGTGCGACATCAGCACCGGCAGCGTCATCTGGCGCAGCACGGTGCGCGTCACGCCCCCGCGCACAACCACGCGCAAGCGGGAG
>JADGHI010000671.1 GCA_019689515.1 Acetobacteraceae bacterium
CTGCGACCCGCCGCCCGGCATCGCGAAGGCCTGATCCCCCGAAGCGTTTCCGGGCGGGACGCCGCGCGGGCGGCGGCGGCGTCCCGGAGCAGGCGCGGCCGCCAGGGAGGAAACGAAAATGATGCTGGAGCGACGGGCCCTGGCGCTCGGCGGCGCGGCCTGGATGACGCTGCCCTTCACCGGCCACCGCACCGCCCGGGCGCAGTCCGCCGCGGGCACCGTCCGGCTCGGCGTGCTGACCGATATCTCAGGCCCCTTCTCCGACCTGGCTGGCCAGGGCTCCGTGCTCGCCACGCGCCAGGCGGCGCAGGAAGCAGAGGCCGCGCTCGGCCTGCGGGTCGAGGTGCTGGCCGCCGACCACCAGAACCGCCCCGACATCGCCTCCAACATCGCGCGCCAGTGGTTCGACCGGGACGGGGTGGACGCGATCATTGACGTCCCGGCGAGTTCCGCCGCGCTCGCCGTCGCCGGCATCGCGCGGGAGAAGAACAAGGTCTTCCTCGCCTCCTCGGCCGGCACATCGGAACTGACGGGGGCGCAGTGCAACGCCAACACCGTCCAGTGGACTTACGACACCTGGATGCTGACCAACTCCACCTGCCGCGCCCTCGTGGCGGAGGGCGGCGACAGCTGGTTCTTCCTCGTCGCCGACTACGCCTTCGGCCACGCGATGGAGGCGGACGGCAAGCGCTTCATCGAGGCCGCGGGCGGCCGGGTGCTGGGCTCGGCCCGCTACCCCTTCCCGGCGACCACCGACTTCTCCGCCTTCCTGCTGCGCGCCCAGGCGAGCCGCGCCAAGGTGATCGGCCTCGGCTTCGGCGGCACGGACCTGGTGACGGCGGTGAAGCAGGCGGCGGAGTTCGGCCTGGCGCGCCGTGGCCAGCGCCTCGCCGCCCTGATCATGTTCATCACGGAGGTCCACGCGCTCGGCCTGCAGGCCGCGCAGGGGCTGGTCTGCTCGGAGTCCTTCTACTGGGGCCTCAACGACCGCACGCGCGCCCTCAGCGCGCGGCTGCGGCAGAATTTCGGACTGCCCGCGCCCACCATGGTGCATGCCGGCTGCTACTCTGGTGTGCTGCACTACCTGAAGGCGGTGGCCCAGATGGGCGTCGCCGCGGCCAAGGCCTCCGGCGCCGAGACTGTGGCGCGGATGAAGGCGATGCCAACCGACGACGACGCCTTCGGCCCCGGCCGCATCCGCGAGGATGGCCGCAAGCTGCACCCGGCCCTACTGCTGCAGGTCAAGTCGCCCGAGGAGAGCCAGGGCCCCTGGGACTACTACAAGCTGCTGCGGGCCACGCCGGCGGAGGAGTCCTTCCGCCCGATGGCGGAGGGCCAGTGCCCGCTGGTCCGGACCTGAAGGACAGCGGCCGGGGCGGCGGCGGGCCTCATGCGGCACGCCGAGTCCGCCGAAGCGGCAAAGCCAGGCTTGGCCCAGGCAAACGGCCAGCCGGCGTTCGGGTCCGCATTCATGCGTCACCATGGATGCGGGACGGCATCAGGCCCATTCCGCGAAATACGCCTGCCGCAGCCGGTCGGCGTGCTTCCGGCTCAGCGTCTTCATCGACGAGGAATTCCCGTGCGCGTGGAACACGCTGGCCGGATCGCCGTCGTGGTCCGCGTCGCCGAGCCCCGTCGCGTGGATCATCTCGTGCAGCAGCGTCGAGCCCGAGGCGACGAAATTCCGCGCGTTGATCAGGATGTAGGGCAGCCACTTCACCCCGTTGTTCGCGTCCTCGTTCTCCGGTTTGACCGTCTGCCAGTTGGTCCCGTCCCCCTCGGGGTAGTTGCAGACGATCACCGGGATGCCCTTCCCGTTCGGCCAGAGCTCATGGCACTTCTGCCGCATGCTCCTGGGATCGCCGGCCTTGTAGAAGCAGTCGCTGCGGTAGTTGATCTCGTCCGGCACGATCGGGCCCGTGCCGTAGCGATGGCCGATCTCCATCCCGTAGGGCGCGAGCTGCGCATTCGCCGTGCGGCCGTAATGCTCCACCACGTTGCGCCACTCCGCGTCCTTGGTGACGAAGCAGGCGATGCGCAGGATGATCCTGGCCATGGCGTCCTCCTCCCGATGACGGTGCGCCAGGGACTCTGCCGCACGCCCGTATCACCCCTGTTTCCGCTCGCTTCGCGCCGCCGCCGCCATGTTGCGCGGCGAGTCATGCCATGTGCCGCGCGTTTCGCGGCCGTTGCGTCCCTCCGCGCCCCGGTTGATCATGCCGGCCATACCGCCCGCATCCCGGAGGTCGCCGGCCGTGAGACGTCCTGACCACTGCCGCCGCCGTCGCCTGCTGCTCGTCCCCGCCGCAGCCTTCGCGATGGCGGTGCTGCTGCCGTCCGGCCTCGCCACGCCGCCCCTCGCGCACGCACAGGAGCGTCAGGCCATGCGCCTCGCCCTCGATGCCCCACCCACCGCCGTCACCCTCTTCCCCGAC
>JADGHI010000672.1 GCA_019689515.1 Acetobacteraceae bacterium
GGACACGCCAGTGGGAGCGCCTATGTCCCGCCTGATCTGCCGGTGGTGCCCGAGGCGCGCCGCCCCGCGGCGCGCGCCGCCGCCCCGCCGCCGCGCGTCGCTGACCGCGCGCCGGAGCCAAAGAAGAGCGCCGCCGCGCGGCAGCCGAACCTCGGGCTGGAGGACGGCCCCTGGCGCCTGCCGCCGCTCGACCTGCTCGCCGAGCCGAACGCGAAGCGTGGCGCCGGGCGGCCGAGCGAGGAAGCGCTGCAAGCCAATGCCCGCCTGCTCGAGAGCGTGCTCGAGGACTACGGCGTGCGCGGGCGCATCGTGGAGATTCGTCCCGGCCCGGTGGTCACGCTCTACGAGCTGGAGCCCGCGCCGGGGACGAAGAGCGCGCGCGTCATCGGCCTCGCCGACGACATCGCGCGCTCGATGAGCGTGCTCGCGGTGCGCATCGCGACCGTCCCCGGGCGCAACGTGATCGGCATCGAGCTGCCGAACGCGCGGCGCGAGACGGTCTTCCTGCGCGAGCTGCTGGAATCGGAGGACTGGGCGCGCCATCCGGGGCGGCTCAACCTCGCGCTCGGCAAGGACATCGGCGGCGGGCCCGTCATCGCCGACCTCGCGCGCATGCCGCACCTGCTGATCGCCGGCACCACCGGCTCGGGCAAGTCGGTCGCCGTGAACACGATGATCCTGAGCCTGCTCTACCGGCTGAGCCCGGACGAGTGCCGGTTCATCATGATCGACCCGAAGATGCTGGAGCTCTCGGTCTACGACCGCATCCCGCATCTGCTGGCGCCCGTCGTCACCGAGCCGCCCAAGGCGATCGGCGCGCTGAAGTGGACCGTGCGCGAGATGGAGCGGCGCTACCGCGCCATGTCGCAGCTCGGCGTGCGCAACATCGCGGGCTACAACGAGAAGGTCACGACCGCCCGCGCTCGCGGCGAGGTGCTGACCCGCCGCGTCCAGACCGGCTTCGACCCCGAGACGGGCAAGCCGGTGTTCGAGGACCAGCCGCTCACGCTCGAGCCGCTGCCGATGATCGTCGTCGTCATCGACGAGATGGCGGACCTGATGATCGTCGCCGGCAAGGAGATCGAGGCGGCGGTGCAGCGCCTGGCGCAGATGGCGCGCGCGGCGGGCATCCACGTGATCATGGCGACGCAGCGCCCCTCGGTGGACGTCATCACCGGCACGATCAAGGCGAACTTCCCGACCCGCATCTCCTTCCAGGTGACCTCGAAGATCGACAGCCGCACCATCCTCGGCGAGCAGGGGGCGGAGCAGCTCCTCGGCCAGGGCGACATGCTCTACATGGCGGGCGGCGGGCGGATCAGCCGCGTGCACGGGCCCTTCGTGAGCGACGCCGAGGTCGAGCGCGTGGTCGCCTTCCTGCGCGAGCAGGGCGAGCCGAGCTATGTCGAGGAAGTGACGGAGTCCGACGAGGAGGGCGGCGAGGCCGGCGGCCTGTCGCTTTCCGGCATCGCGGGCGCGAGCGAGGGCGAGAAGAGCCTGTTCGACCAGGCGGTGCGCCTTGTCACCGTCGAGGGCAAGGCAAGCACCAGCTTCCTCCAGCGCCATCTGCAGATCGGCTACAACCGCGCCGCCAAGCTGATCGAGCAGATGGAGAAGGAGGGCATCGTCGGCCCGGCGAACCATGTCGGCAGGCGCGAGGTGCTGGCGCGGCGGACGGAGGATTGAGATCGCCGACCGCCGGCGGACAGCCACGGCGGGTGCCGTGCGGCGGCGCAGCGCGCGCGTCCCTGCCCGCCGGTCGTGTCCCGGTTTGGACTCCCTGACTTCACGTCCGCGCTAACCGCGTCGCGCCCTGTCCGCGGCTCCTGTACGCTTGGCGCTCGGCATGGAGCCAGCCGATTTCCAAGCTGAGGCCCAGCCCTTGGCCGGCACGCCGCACCGCTACAGCCGCGGGGAGCGGATCGCCGATGCCGCCGTCCATGCGCTCGGCGCCGCCGGCGGGTTGGTCGCCTGCGGCATGCTCGCGGCCGTCGCGCTGCCCGGGGCCGGTGCCGACCCGCTACGGGCGCTCAGCCTTCTGGTCTATGCGGCTGGGCTCGTGGCCATGCTCGGGTGCTCGGCCCTATACAACCTCACCCCCGACACCGCCCCTCGCAAGGCGGCCCTGCGGCGCCTCGACCGCGCGGCCATCTTCGCCATGATCGCCGGCACCTACACGCCCTTCGGCGGCATCGCGCTCGGCGGGGCCGTCGGCGGTGGGCTGCTCGTTTTCGTGTGGGCGGCCGCGGCCGTGGGGATGGCGCATGCGCTGCGCGGCAGGCCGGGCGGCCGCGAGCGCACGGCCGTGCTGCTCTACCTGCTGCTGGGCTGGTGCGGCGTGGTCCTTCTCGGCCCGCTCTCCGCTGCCCTTCCGGCGGGGGTGCTCGTCCTGCTCGCGGCAGGCGGGGTGCTCTACAGCGTCGGCACCCTGCCC
>JADGHI010000673.1 GCA_019689515.1 Acetobacteraceae bacterium
GGCGCGGTGCGCCTAGGTGGTGAGGCGAGCGGCGGCCAGCGGGGCCGCATCCCACCCCCTTACATCGCCCCATATCACCCCATCATGACGAACGACCCGAATGAGACAACGCCTGCCGTTCCTCCGCCACCTGGGGACGCACGCCCCAACGGCGAGGCCGGAACGCCCCGGGACGCCGAGGCTTCGGCGCAGCCGGCGGACGACACGGCGCAGCCCGTCGAGAGTCCGGCCGACCGGATCGCAGCGCTGGAGGCGGAGAATGCCGAGTTGAAGGACCGCTGGCTGCGGGCCGAGGCGGAGCTGCAGAACCAGCGCGCACGCGCCCGGCGCGAGGTGGACGACGCGCGCAACTACGCGATCCAGAAATTCGCCCGCGACGTGGTGGAGGTGGCGGAAAACCTGCGCCGTGGCCTGGAATCGCTGCCGCCGGCCAGGGAGGACGAGCCGGAGTTCCTGCGCAAGCTGCGCGAGGGCTTCGAAGGGGTGGAGCGGGGCTTCCTCGCCATGCTGGAGCGCTACGGCGTGGAGCGGGTGGAGGCTCAGGGCAAGCCCTTCGATCCCGAGCTGCACGAGGCCATGGCGCAGCAGCCGGCGCCGGAGGGCGTGGCGCCGGGGACGGTGATCCAGGCCTGGACACCTGCCTGGACGCTGAAGGGACGGCTGCTGAAGCCCGCGATGGTGGTCGTGGCCGGGGGAAGCGACCAAAGAAGCGACCAAAGCTGACGGCCGAAGCGGAGACGGGCGGCCCGGCGGGGCCGCCCTTTCTCCTTCCGCTCTCCCGCCGGACCCTTGTCGCCGCCCATCCGCCTCAATACATCCTTGGGCGCAAGGCCCCGCCGGCCGGGCGAGGGCTTCCCCAATCCGCCCAACCGACCCCATCCGCATTGAAAAGGGGGCGGGCGCGGCGCCTCGACCAGGGCCGCCCCCGTCAGCCGCCAGAGGAGAACACGGATGAGCAAAGTCATCGGCATCGACCTCGGGACCACGAACTCCTGCGTCGCGATCATGGAGGGCAAGGACGTCCGGGTGATCGAGAACGCCGAGGGTATGCGCACGACGCCCAGCATGGTCGCCTTCGCCAAGAACGGGGAGCGCCTGGTGGGCCAGGCGGCGAAGCGCCAGGCGGTGACCAACCCGCAGAATACCCTCTACGCCGTCAAGCGCCTGATCGGCCGCCGCTTCGACGACCCGATGGTGCAGAAGGACATCGGCCTCGTCCCCTACAAGATCGTGCGCGCCGACAACGGTGACGCCTGGGTCGAGGTCGAGGGCAAGAAGTACGCGCCCCAGCAGATCAGCGCCTATGTGCTGAGCAAGATGAAGGAGACGGCCGAGGCCTATCTCGGCGAGAAGGTGACGCAGGCCGTCATCACCGTCCCCGCCTACTTCAACGACGCCCAGCGCCAGGCCACCAAGGAAGCCGGCCAGATCGCCGGCCTCGAGGTGCTGCGCATCATCAACGAGCCGACCGCGGCCGCGCTCGCCTACGGGCTCGACAAGAAGCAGTCCGGCACGATCGCGGTCTACGACCTCGGCGGCGGCACCTTCGACATCTCGATCCTCGAGATCGGCGACGGCGTCTTCGAGGTGAAGTCCACCAACGGCGACACCTTCCTGGGCGGCGAGGACTTCGACCAGCGGATCATCGACTACCTCGCGGACGAGTTCAAAAAGGAGCAGGGCATCGACCTGCGCGGCGACCGCCTAGCGCTGCAGCGCCTGAAGGAGGCGGCGGAGCGGGCGAAGATCGAACTCTCCTCGTCCAAGGAGACGGAGATCAACCTGCCCTTCATCACCGCCGACGCCAGCGGGCCGAAGCACCTGGTGATGCGGCTGACGCGAGCGAAGCTCGAATCGCTGGTGGACGACCTCATCCAGCGCACGCTCGAGCCCTGCCGGCAGGCGCTGAAGGACGCCGGCATGGCGGCCAACGAGGTGGGCGAGGTGATCCTGGTTGGCGGCATGACCCGCATGCCCAAGGTCATCGAGACGGTTAAGCAGTTCTTCGGCAAGGAGCCGGCGCGCAACGTCAACCCGGACGAGGTGGTCGCCATCGGCGCCGCCATCCAGGGCGCGGTGCTCAAGGGCGAGGTGAAGGACGTCCTGCTGCTGGACGTGACGCCGCTCTCCCTCGGCATCGAGACGCTGGGCGGCGTGTTCACCCGGCTGATCGACCGCAACACCACGATCCCGACGAAGAAGAGCCAGATCTTCTCGACCGCCGACGACAACCAGACCGCGGTCACCATCAAGGTGTACCAGGGCGAGCGCGAGATGGCGGCGGACAACAAGCTGCTCGGCCAGTTCGACCTGGTCGGCATCCCGCCCGCTCCGCGCGGCGTGCCGCAGATCGAGGTGACCTTCGACATCGACGCGAACGGCATCGTCTCCGTCAGCGCCAAGGACAAGGCCACCGGCAAGGAGCAGCAG
>JADGHI010000674.1 GCA_019689515.1 Acetobacteraceae bacterium
GGGAGGGGACGCCGCCGGGGGCGCTCGCCGCCTTCCTGCTCGCGAGCTGGGGCGCCTACTACGCGGCGGAGCTGCTCGGCCATGCGGAGGTGCTGCTGAAGCCGGCGCTGGCCGCGCGCTATGGCGGGCGGGCGCGGTTCGCGCTCGGGGCGGCAGCGGCGATGCTGTTCGCGGTGCTGTTCCAGCCGGTACGTCTGATGCACCAGACGCGCTTCCTGCTGCGGCTCGCCTTCGGCGGGACGCGCGCCGGCTGGGCGCCGCAGAACCGGGCGGAGCACGGCGTCGCCTGGGGCGATGCGGCGCGGCTGTTCTGGCCGGAGACGGTGCTGGGCCTCGTGCTGACCGCGGCGCTGGCGGCGACCTCCTGGTCGGCGCTGCTGTTCGGGCTGCCTTTCCTGGCGGGGCTGGTGCTCGCGGTGCCGCTCTGCGTCCTGACCGCCGATCCGGGCTTCTCCGCCTGGCTGGCGCGGCACGGCGTGGCCGCGACGCCGGAGGAGCTGGCGGCGGCCGCCCTGCGGGACCCCGAGAGCCCGGCGAGCGCCACGGCCCGCGGCGGCACCGAGGCGGCGGAGGAGGCGCCGGCCTGACCGCGTAACCGGGCGGGCGAAGCCGGTCCCAGCGCGGTGCGGCGGCTCAGCCGGCTGGCCGGCCGGTTTCCGCCGCTGCCGGCGGCGGCGGTGACGCGGTTTCGCGGTCGAGCATCTCGTTGAGGGCCGCGATGGTTTCCGGCCGCAGGCGCCGGATCTCGCGCGCAAGGCGGTTGGCGAACTCCGTCGCCTCCGGGCTGAGGCCCGCAGTGTCGAGCCTGACCCGCGGATGCGACAGGCGGGCGAGGCGCGCCATTTCCTCTGCGTCGTCCCAGATCAGCCCGAAGAACTCGTTGACCTGGTGGACGAGGCCGGGGGAGGGGCGGCCGCGGCGGCCGTGTTCCAGCGCCGAGAGATAGGCCGGCGTGACCTGCAGCGCCGCGGCCAGCTCGCGCAAGGTGACGCCGCGCTGGGCGCGGAGCGCGCGCAGCCGGGCGCCGAAGGGCGTCATCGCAGCCTTATCCCGTGCGGCGTGGTGGCGCCGGCCTGGGGCCGCCGGCGGCGCAGCAGCAGGTGCACCGCGCCGCCCTGGGCCGCGTGCGGATGGGCGGCGCCGAGGAGCAGGCCGCGCAGCTCCGGCGCGTTGAGCCAGTGCGGCAATTCGCGCCGCAGCACGCCGCCCTCCGGCCCCGAGCCGCGGCCGGTGACGATGGCCACGCAGCGCAGCCCCTGGGCCTGCGCCGAGAGAAGGAAGCCGCGCACCGCCGCATGCGCCTCCGCCGCGCGGAGGCCGTGCAGGTCGAGGGTGCGTTCCGGCCGGGTCTGGCCCCGGCGCAGGTCGCGCCAGCGCCGGGCGTCGAGGCCGGGCGGCGGCGCGTTGACCGTGATCGCGGGCGGCGGCGATGGCCGGGCTGGCGAGGCAGGCTTGCCGGAAGGTGCGAGCCGGGAGGAGGAGGCGGTGGTCGCTGCCGCGACGCCCCCGGTGGTGTCCCCGGCAGGCGCCGACGGCGATGGCGGCACCTTCGGCAGAGCGCGGCCGCGCAGCGGTACGACGCCGCCATGCGCGACGAACGCACGCCAGAGCGCGCGGTCCTCCTCCGTCAGGCCGCGCGGCGCGCGGCGGCGGGGCGGGGGCAGGGCGTCGAACATGATGGAAGCGGCACCGATCCGGCTCGATCAGCCCTCATTTGGGGCCGATCCGGCCGCCTCGGTAGAATGGCGGGTGGTCGCGTCGCGCATGGCCGGCATGGCAGGCCCGCCGGGCGGCGCGGCGGCATCGGGGGCAGCGGCAGCGGCGCCCGGCAACGCCGCGGGGTCGTCGTCGATCAGCACCACGTGCAGCCGGCGCGGGCCGTGGGCGCCGAGCTCCAGCGTCTGCTCGATGTCGGCGCTGCGCGAGGGGCCGGTGACGAGCATGACGTTGCGCGGCATGAAGCCGCCGGAGCGCGGGTCGCGCTGCTCGGCGCGCAGCAGGTCCCAGGCCTCCTCGTAGGCGCCGACCACGCGGCTCGCGCGCAGCACGACGATCGCGGTGTCGGGCAGCAGGTTGAGCGTCGTCGGGCGCGTGGGCGCGGAGGGGAGCATCAGCGTCCCGGTCTCCGCGACGGCGGCGAAGGCGTGTTGGACGGAGACGGCGTCATCCGCCCGCGCGGCACGCGCCTCGACCCGCAGCATCGGCCGGTCGGACCAGGGGAGGGCATCGAGCTCGGGATGCGGTGCGCGGACGAGGCGCGCGGGGAGGTTCTGCGCGGCCAGGTATTCCGCCACCGCGGCGGGCACGGAGGCGGCGTCGGGCACGCGCTCGACCGTGCCGAATTCCTTCTCGACGTTCCGCACGAAGAGCGCGAGCTGCTCGGCGCGCGGTACGCGCGAGCGGGCGGGGAGGACATGCCGCGGGTGCC
>JADGHI010000675.1 GCA_019689515.1 Acetobacteraceae bacterium
CCTCATGCGCGGGTTGAGCGAGGCGTAGGGGTCCTGGAAGATCATCTGCGTACGCAGCTTGACCTCCCGCGCCTCCGCCGGGGGCAGGGTGGTGATGTCGCGCCCGTCGCGCAGGATGGTGCCGGACGAGGGAGGCAGGATGCCCGCGACCATGCGGCCGAGCGTGGACTTGCCGCAGCCGGACTCGCCGACCAGGCCGACCACTTCGCCCTTGCGGATGGAGAGGTCCACGCCGTCCACCGCGTGCACCACTTCCTCGCGCACCGGCAAGCCAAGCCGCTTCGCGAGCCTGCCAGCGAAATCAAGCTTCTTCTCGAAGCGACGGGAGACGCCGCGCAGCTCGACCATCGGCGGCGACGGCGTGGCCGCGGCAGAGCGCGGCATGTCCAGCGTGGTGCTGCTCATGCGACGGCCTCCTCCGCGGCTTCGAGGTGCGGCCGGAAGCAGCGCACGTCGCGCCCGGGCAGGACCTCGCGCATTGGCGGCTCCTCACGGCAGATCTCGGCGGCGCGCGGGCAGCGGGCGCGGAACGCGCAGCCGGGTGGGAGGTTCAGTAGCGAGGGCGTCATGCCGGGGATCTGGCGCAGCGGCTCGCCGCGCCGGTTGCGGCTCGGCACGGAGCCGATCAGGCCGACGGTGTAGGGATGCAGCGGGCGGTCGAGCACCTCGCCCACCTCGCCATGCTCGACGACGCGCCCCGCGTACATCACCGCGATCTCGTCGGCGAGGCCCGCGACGACGGAGAGGTCGTGCGTGATCCAGATCAGACTCGTGCCGGTCGTCGCCGAAAGCTTCTGCACCTCGGCGAGGATCTGGCCCTGGATGGTCACGTCGAGCGCGGTGGTGGGCTCGTCGGCGATGATGAGATCGGGGCGGTGCAGCAGCGCGATGGCGATCGCGACGCGCTGGCGCATGCCGCCCGAGAACTGGTGCGGATAGGCCTGCAGCCGCTCCTCCGGGCTCGGGATGCCGACCATGCCGAGCGCGTCACGCGCGCGCCGCCGCGCCTCCTCGCGCGGGACCTTCTCATGGGCCAGCACGGTCTCGATCATCTGGGTATCGATGCGCAGGACCGGATTGAGCGTCATCATCGGGTCCTGGAAGATCATCGCGATGCGGTTGCCCCGCAGGTCGCGCATCTCCTCCTCGGAGAGCTTCGTCAGGTCCCGCCCCTGGAAGAGGATCTCGCCGGAGACGACGCGCCCCGGCGGATCCACCAGGCCGATGATCGAGAAGCCGGTGACTGACTTGCCCGAGCCGGACTCGCCGACCAGCCCCAGCACCTTGCCTCGCTGCACGGTGAAGGAAACGCCGTCCACCGCCTTCACCACGCCGGCGCGGGTGAAGAAGTGGGTGCGGAGGTCGCGGACCTCCAGCGTAGGGGTAACGGTGCCGCTCACTTCTTCAGCCGCGGGTTCAGCACGTCGCGCAACTGGTCGCCGACGAGGTTGATGGAGACGATGGTGATCAGGAGTGCGATCCCCGGATAGAAGCTGATCCAGTACTTCCCGCTCAGCATGTACTCGTAGCCGTTGGCAATCAGCAGGCCGAGCGAGGGTTCGGTGATCGGCACGCCGAGGCCGAGGAAGGAGAGCGTCGCCTCCAGCGCGATCGCGCGCGCGACCTGCATGGTGGCGACGACGATCAGCGGCGGCAGGCAGTTCGGCAGCAGGTGGCGGAACAGGATGCGGCTCGTAGGAAGCGCGAGGCAGTGCGCCGCCTCGATGTACTCGCGCCTGCGCTCGACCAGCGCGGTGCCGCGCACCGTGCGCGCGTAGTAGGCCCACTCGACCAGCACCAGGGCGACAACAACGTTGAGGATGCCCTTGCCGAGGAAGGCCAAGATCATCAGCGCCGCGAGGATCGCCGGGAAGGAGAGCTGGAGGTCCACCAGGCGCATGATCAGGCTGTCGGTCCGCCCGCCCGCATAGGCCGCGAGCAGCCCGAGCGAAGCGCCGACCAGGCAGGCGACCAGCGCCGAGCCCGCGCCGACAGTGAGCGAGATGCGCAGCCCGTACATGATGCCGGAGAGCATGTCCCGGCCCTGGTCGTCGGTGCCGAGCCAGTAGGTGATGCCCGAGCCGCCGACCGAGCCAGGCTCCAGCCGCCCGTCGAGGATGTCGAGCTGGGCGAGGTCGTACGGGTTCTGCGGCGCGATCCAGGGCGCGAAGATCGCGGTCAGCGCGATCAGCGTGAAAACCGCCAGGCCGAGCAGCGCGAGCTTCGATTCGGCGAACTCGGAGACGAAGCGCCGGAACGGGGTCTCCACGCGCTCCTGCGTGGCGGGCAGAGCGGCGGGGCCGGGGGCGCCACGGTCGAGGGCGAGATCGCTCATGTCCCCTTGGACTCCAGCCGCACGCGCGGATCCAGCACCGAGTAGGTGAGGTCCACGAGGAGGTTAATGGTGATGAACATCAGCACGA
>JADGHI010000676.1 GCA_019689515.1 Acetobacteraceae bacterium
CCGTCGCGGTAGAGCGCGCCGAGCAGCGCCTCCAGCGCGTCGGCCAGCACGCTCGCCCGGCCGCGCAGGCCCGTGCGGCCCTCTGCGGCCGGCACCCGAAGGGCGGCGCCAAGGCCGAGCCCCTCCGCTACCTGCGCCAGCGCATCCTGCGCGACGAGCGAGGCAAGGCGCTTGCCGAGATCACCCTCTCGCTCCTCGGGGAAGCGCTCGGCGAGCCATTCCGCGATCAGCAGGGCAAGCACCCGGTCGCCCACGAACTCGAGACGCTCGTTGGAATCGAGCTGGCCCCGCCGCGGATCGGCGGCGGAGCGATGGGTCAGCGCCTGGCGCAGCAGGGCCGGGTCGGTGAAGACGTAGCCGAGCCGCGCCTCCAGCGCCGCCTCGGCGGCGTCGCGCTGCGGGGCGTCGCGCGCCTCGCCGGTCCCTGCCGGCGCCGACGACACGCCGCCGGGTTCAACCCGCGTCGCCATCGGTGCCGCCGCTCAGCGCACGGCGTTGAACAGCCGGTTCCATCGGATCGCGCGGGGCCACGTCCAGATCTCCCACCACGAGCCGGCATTGCCATCGACCGAGAAGAAGATGAACTCCGCCCGGCCGACGAGGTTCTCCAAGGGCACGAAGCCAACCGCGTTCATCGCCCGGCTGTCGAGGCTGTTGTCGCGGTTGTCGCCCATCGCGAAAACGAAGCCCTCCGGCACCCGGAACTCCTGCGTATTGTCGAAGGGGCCGTCGTCCGTGGCCTCCAGGATCTCGTGCGACCGCGGGGGCTGGCCGCCCAGCGCCGGCAGCGTCTCGCGGTAGAGCCGCACCGTGACGGGCCGCATTCCCCCTTCACCCTCCTCCACATAAGGGCCGAGGTACTCCCGCCGCACCGCCTGGCCATTCACGTAGAGCAGGCCGTTGCGGACCTGCACCCGGTCGCCCGGCAGGCCGATGATGCGCTTGATGTAGTCGGTCGAATTGTCCCGCGGCAGCTTGAACACCGCCACGTCGCCCCGCTGCGGCAGGCTGCCGAAGATCCGCCCGGAAAACAGGTTCGGGCTGAACGGCAGGGAGTGCCGCGAGTAGCCGTAGGAGTATTTCGAGACGAACAGGTAGTCGCCCACCAGCAGCGTCGGGATCATGCTGCCGGAGGGGATGTTGAACGGCTCGAAGGCCACGGTGCGGATGCCCACCGCGATCAGCGCGGCGTAGAAGATGGTTCTGGCGCTCTCCAGCCAGCCACCACTGCTGCTTTTCCGTTTCGCCATCGCAGGATTGTTCGCCGGCATCCGAATCCTTCGCCCCCCGCGTCCGCTGCCCGGTCGTGCGCCGCGCCTGGCGCGCCGGAAGGCCGCGGAGGCGCGGTTACGCCGGCGGGTCCCCGTCCGCGCAGGCGCGACAGAAGCCCGGCCGCCCCCCGGATGTCAAGGAAGCGGCACCGCGGCGATGACTACCATGGCCTGAGCGTAGGGGTACTCGTCGGTCATGGTCAGCGTGACCTGCGCCACGTGCCCGGGCGGCGTGATCGCCCGGAGCCGCTCTGCCGCCCCCCCGGTCATGTGCAGCGTCGGCTGGCCGGAGGGCAGGTTCACCACCCCGAGGTCGCGCCAGAACACCCCCGCCCGGAATCCGGTGCCGAGCGCCTTGGCCGCCGCCTCCTTCGCCGCGAAGCGCTTGGCATAGGTGGCGATGCGGATGCGCTCGGTCCGCCGCTCCGCCTTGGCGCGCTCGACGGGGGTGAAGATGCGCTCGATGAAGCGGTCGCCGTACTTCGCGATCGTCCGCTCCAGCCGGCGGATGTCGATCACGTCCGAACCGAGGCCGATGATCATCCGCGCGCCCGCTCCACCTCCGACACGCCCGGGCAGGCGCGGAGCGCTGCGATGATGTTGGCGAGGTGGCGCAGGTCCGTGACCTCGACGTCCACGAGCATCTCCAGGTGGTCGGCGGCGCGGTGGACGATGCGCAGGTTGCTCACCTGCCCCTCCTGCTTGGCGATGGCGGTGGTGAGGGTGGCGAGCGCGCCCGGCGTGTTCTCCGTCACGAGGCCGATCCGCCCGGTGTGGGTGACGCCGGGCGGCAGGCCGCCGGCATAGTCCCAGTCCACGTCGAGGAAGCGCTCCGGCGTCTGCGCGAAGCTCTCCAGCGTGTGGCAGTCCGCGCAGTGGACGGTCACGCCGCGGCCGGTGGTGACGATGCCGACGATGCGCTCGCCCGGCAGCGGATGGCAGCAGCCGGCGAAATGGACCGCCATCCCCGGAATGAGGCCGAGGATGCCCATCGCCGAATCGCGGATTCCGCTGGCGCCGGGCCCGCGCCGTCCCGCCGCGCCGCCGGGGCCGCCGCGCAGATCCGCCTTGCCCTCGGCCGCCGGTTGGGCGGTCAGCAGCGGGCCGGTCCCGAGCCGGCCGCGCGGCCGCGCAAGCGTCAGCGCAC
>JADGHI010000677.1 GCA_019689515.1 Acetobacteraceae bacterium
GCGGGCCGGCTGGCCGGCGCGCACGATCCACGAGGTAGTGGCGCTGGCGCGGCAGCGGCCGAATTTCCTGACCTATGGCACGACTGGGCCAGGCAGCCCGCCCCACTTGCTCGGCGAACTGCTGCGCCAGCGTTCGGACGTCCACATGACTATGGTCGCCTATCGCGGGGCCGGCCCGACAATTACCGCGATCCTCGCCGGCGAGGTGGACATCACCTTCCTCGATCCCGCGGTACTGATGCCCCATGTGCGCGAGGGCCGGTTGCAGGCGCTCGCCGTCTCCGGTCGCGAGCGCAGTTCCTTTGTCCCCGACATGCCGACGCTAATCGAATCCGGCCTCGACGGGGCGGTACTGGACAACTGGTACGCCCTGATGGCTCCGGCAGGGACCCCGCCAGACCGCGTGCAGCGCCTGTATTCAGCGCTCGTGGCCGCACTGGCGCGACCGGAAACGCTGCGCTTCTTTACCGACCAAGGTTCCCGCGCGCTGCTGTGGGAGCCGGAGCGCAGCGCCGCCTTCATTCGGGATGAGATCGCGAAATGGGCCGAGGTGGTGCGCGCGGCCGGGATGAAGCCGGAATAGCAGCGCCGGAGCGCGGAGCCCCGCCGCCTGTTCCGACGCGCGGGACGGCATTAGCATCCCGGTACGCCCCAGCCGCATTGCGAGGGGCTGCCTCGACCGGAGAATTCAGCATGGCGATCCGCATCGGATACCTCCTGCCGACGCGCGAGCGCGTCATGAGCGGCCAGCACGAGGCCGCGCCGCTGCTCGCGCTGGCGGAACGCGCCGAGGGACTCGGCTACGACTCTGTCTGGGTCGGGGATTCGCTTCTCGCCCGGCCGCGGCATGAGCCCTTCACCTTGCTGGCGGCGGCGGCGGCACGCACGCGCCGGGTGGAGCTCGGCACGGCCGTGCTGCTGCCGGCCCTGCGCAATCCGGTCGTGATGGCCCACCAGGTCGCGACCCTCGACCGGATCGCGGAGGGGCGGCTCATCCTCGGCGTCGGCATCGCCTCGGATGTCGAGAACATCCGCGCCGAGTTCGTGGCGGCGGGCGTGCCCTTCGAGAAGCGGGTCGGGCGGATGCTGGAGGGCCTGCGCCTCTGCCGTGCCCTCTGGCGCGGCGAGCCCGTGGACTGGGACGGGCGCTGGACCGTGCGCCAGGGCGTGCTCGGCCCCACCCCGCACCGCCGCGGCGGACCGCCGATCTGGCTCGCGGGCTCCGTGCCGGCGACGATCGAGCGCGTCGGCCGCCACTTCGACGGCTGGTTCCCGAACGGGCCGAGCCCGCAGGACTATGCCGCGACCTGGGCGCAGATGCAGGCCGTCGCGCGCGACGCCGGGCGCGACCCCGGGGCCCTGACCGGAGCCGCCTACCTGACGCTTGCCGTGGACGAGGACGCGGCGCGGGCGCAGGCGCGCATGGACGCCTTCCTCGCCACCTACTACGGCCAGCGCCCGGACGTGATGCGCAAGAAGCAGGCCTGTTATGCCGGCCCGCTCGCCGGTGCGCGCGAGTGGCTCGGGGCCTTCGTCGCGGCCGGCGCCAGCCACCTCGTCCTCCGCTTCGCCGGAGATCAGGAGCGGCACATGGACCTGCTCGCCGGCATCGGCGCCACGCTCGCCCGCTGAGGAGCGCCCATCCATGCGCATCGAGATCCTCTGCACCGGCGACGAGATCCTCACCGGCAAGACCATCAACACCAACTACAGCCACATCGCCCGGCGGCTGGAGGAGGTCGGCCTCTCCGTCTATTGGGGCACGACGGTCGGCGACGACCGCGAGGCGCTGCTCGCCGCCTTCCGCCAGGCCGCGGAACGGGCCCAGGCGGTGATCGTCAATGGCGGCCTCGGCCCGACGGTGGATGACCTTTCGCAGGAGGTCGCCGCCCAAGCCGCCGGGGTGGAGCTCGTGCTGCCCGAGCCCTGGCTCGCCCGCATGGAGGAGTTCTACCGCCGCCGCGGCCGCGTCATGCCGCCGAACAACCGCAAGCAGGCGATGCTGCCCGCGGGCGCGGAGTTCATCGACAACCCGATCGGCACGGCCTGCGGCTTCGCCATGACCATCGGCGGCGCGCGCTTCTTCTTCACCCCCGGCGTGCCGCGCGAGATGCGGCGCATGCTGGACGAGCAGGTGATCCCGCGCCTGCTCGCGATGAGCGGCATGCCGGGCGTGACGCGCCTCAAGCGTTTCCACTCCTTCGGCATCGGCGAATCGCGCGCCGACCAGATGCTGGCCGGGATCGAGGCGCTGGCAGGACCCGGCGGGGTGAAGCTCGGCTTCCAGTCCCACTACCCGCAGCTCGAGACCAAGCTCACCCTGCGCGGCACAGATCTCGGCGAGTTGGAGGCGCGGCTTGCGCCGGTGGCGGAGCTGTCTCTTTTAAACATCTCCCAGCCCACGAGACT
>JADGHI010000032.1 GCA_019689515.1 Acetobacteraceae bacterium
CGCCTGCCCTGCGCGAGGAGACCTTCCCCCTCCGCCCGCTGCTCGAGGAGACGATCGCCGGCGTCGTGGCGGAGCCCGGTGCCGGCGGTCGGCACTGGCGCATCGCGCCGGAGCTTGCGGCCTTGTCGCTGCACGCCGACCGGCGGGCCCTGCGCGGTGTGCTGCGCTACGTGCTGACCCGCGCCGCCCTCCTCTCGCGCGCCGGCGACTGGATCGACCTGCGGCTCGACGCGGACCGCGGCGAAAGCATCGCCATCCTGATCGAGGACGAGGGCAGTGGCGTGCCGAGCGAGGACCTGGCGCCCGACGCGGCTGCCACGACCGAGGACGATCCGGCCGGCGCCCTCAGCGCCACCGGGCGGACGCGCGGTGTCGATCTCGGCCTCGCCGTTGCGCGCGCGCTGCTGCAGGCCCATGGTGGCAGGCTGGAGCTTGAGGCGGCGCCGGGCATCGGGGCGCGCGCCTCGCTGATCCTGCCGCGCAGCCGGATCGCCTGCACGGCGATGCCCGCCGTGGCGGCGGCCTGAGGCGGGCGGCGGGCGAGGGATCGGAGGGCGCGCGACCGCGCGCCGCCGGTCAGGAGCCCTGGCGCAGGGCCTGCTCCGCCATCTCGCGCAGCTTCACGCGCTGGATCTTCACGCCGTTCGCACTCTGCGTCACCGGGAACTCGGCGATCGGCAGGATGCGCCGCGGCACCTTGTAGCGCGCGAGGTCGCGCCGGCAGGCCTCGAGCAGCGTCGCTTCCTCCAGCGTCGCGCCGGGCTCGGGCTGGACGAAGGCGATGGCGACGGTGCCGCCCTCCACGCCCACCACCTGTGCCTCGCGCACGCCGGGCTGGCGCTTGAGGAAGGACTCGATCTCCTCCGGATTGACCAGGAAGCCGGAGAGGCGCAGCGCGTCGCCCATCCGGGTCTCGAAGTCGAAGCCGAAGCCGTCCGGGTGGACCGCGCCGAGATCGCCGCTGCGGAAGAACCCATCCGGCGTGATCGCCCTCGCCGTCGCGGCCTCGTCGTTCAGGTAGCCGATGAACATGGAGGGCGCGCGGAATTCCAGCTCGCCACGCTCGGCGAGCTCTCCGGTTTCCGGGTCGCGCGCGCGCACCTGGGCGTCGGCGTTGACCGGCCGCCCACCGCCGATGGTGCGGCGGACGGGATCGGCCGGGTCCTGATAGGCGTAGAGCCCCTGCATCTCGCTGCTGCCGTAGAGGTTCAGCGGCGCGAGGTTCAGCTCCGCGGCCAGGGCGTGCAGCCGCGCCGCGCCCGGGCGCAGCCCGGCGATGCCGGTCACGCGGAAGGGCGCGTAGGGGCGGCCGGCGGCGGCCTCCAGCACCTCCTCGATCATCTCGTCCAGGGCGTGCCAGTGCGTCACGCCCTCGGCACGGATCAGCGCGTCCGCGGCCTGCGCGTCCCAGCGGTCCATCAGCACCAGCTTGGCACCGCCGGCGATGCCGCCCATCGCCGCGGCGTTGCCATAGGTGCCGCAGAGCGGCACGGCGATCAGCACCGCCGCCCCTTCCGCGTCGGTGCCGATGCGGCGCATCACGTCGTAGCCGTGGCCGGCAATGGCGCTCTGCCGGTGCAGCACCAGCTTGGGGCCGGAGGTGGTGCCGGAGGTGGTGAAGGTGAGGCAGGCGGAATCCGGTGTGGCGTCGTCCTGCGTGCGCTCCGGCGCCGCGTCCAGCGTCTCCCAGGGCAGCACCGGCAGGCCGGCGACGCGCGAGGCGCCGTGCGCGTCGAGGCCGATCACGAAGCGCAGCGGCGCGCGCGCATCCGCCGCGACCTCGGCGAGCAGCGCGGGGAAGTCCACGCCCTGGAAGCCCCAGGCGGTGGCCAGCGCGCTCGGCCGCGCACGGCCCAGCAGATGCGCGACCTCCGCCGGGCGGAAGCGCGTGTTGACGTGCACCGCGCAGGCGCCGAGCCGGGCGAGGGCGAATTGCAGCACCAGGTATTCCGGCCGGTTCGGCACCCAGATTGCGACGCGGTCGCCGGGCCCGACCCCTTCGCGTGCCAGACCCTCCGCGACGCGGCGCGCCGCGGCGGCGAATTGCGCATAGGTGAGGCGCCGCCGCGGCCCGGCGATCGCCTCCTTCTCCGGCACGCGCGCGGCGGTGCCCTCCAGCAGCGCCGTCAGCGTCTCCGGCCGCAGGCGGAGCATCAGAACAGTTCCATCAGCTTCGAATGGTCGGAAAGCTCGGTGGGCGGCCCCTCGAAGATGAAGGTGCCGGACTTCATCACCAGCACGCGGTCGGAGACGGCAAAGGCCTCGCGCACGTTCTGCTCCACGAGGAGGATCGCCATGCCGCGGCTCTCGCGCAGCGCCGCGATCGGGCGGATCAGGTCCTGGAACAGCTTGGGCGCGAGGCCGATCGAGGGCTCGTCGAGCAGCAGCGCGCGCGGGCGCGTCAGCAGCGCGCGGGCGATCGAGACCATCTGCTGCTGCCCGCCCGAAAGCGTGCCGGTGCGGCGCGTGCGGAACTCCCGGATGCGCGGCAGGACGGCGAGCACCTCCTCGATGCGCTCCTCGCGCTCGCTCGCCGGAACGCCCGCGGACCAGAGGGCAAGGCCGAAGGTTTCCTCGACGGTGAGGTCGGGGAAGACGCCGCGCCCCTCCGGCACCAGCGCCACCCCCGCGGCGCCGAGCGCGGCCGGGACGTGGCGCGGCAGGGTCTCGCCGAAGACGCGGATCGTGCCCGCGACGGGGCGGTGCAGGCCGAACAGCACGCGCAGCAGCGTGGACTTGCCGGCGCCGTTGTGGCCGATCAGGCAGAGCACCTCGCCGGCGCCGAGGGTGAGGGAGACGTCGTTCAGCACCTCGCGCCCGCCATAGCCGGCGCGGAGGCCGCGCGCCTCGATCGCGGGCGGCGCCGCGGAGGCGGGGGAAGCCTGCACCGCGGCGCTCATGCCTCCGTCTCCGCGGCGGCGCTGGCGGGCTCGTGCCGGTCGCCGAAGTAGATCGCGGCGAGGGCGGGGTCGCGCAGGATGGACTGCGGATCGCCCTCGGCGATCACGCGGCCCTGGTCGAGGAAGGCGATGCGGTCGGACAGTTCGGCCACCACGTCCAGGTTGTGCTCGATCAGGCAGATCGCGACGCCGCGCCGGGTCGCGCTGCGCAGCAGGTCGGCGAAGCGCATGCGCGAGGCGAGGTCGAGGCCGGAGGCCGGCTCATCGAGCAGCCAGATCTCCGCCTCCGCGGCGAGGATCCGCGCGAGCGAGAGGAACTTCCGCTCGGCATAGGCGAGGTCGATCGCCCGCGCATCGGCGAGCGAGGCGAGGCCCGTCGCCTCCAGCGCCGCCTCGGCCGCCGCCTGACGCCGCTTGCGGCCCGCCGCGCCGCCGGGCTGCCAGAACCAGGCGCTCCGCTCGGTCGCGGCGAGCACGTTGTCGCGCACCGTCATGTGGGTGAAGAGCCGGAGGTCCTGGAAGGAGCGCGCGACGCCGAGCCGCGCCACCTGCCAGGGCTTGAGGCCGGTGATCGGCTGCCCGCGCACCCAGGCCGTGCCGGCATCGGCGCGGAGGTTGCCGGTGATCAGGTTGAACAGCGTCGTCTTGCCGGCGCCGTTCGGTCCGACCAGGGCGGTGACCTGCCCCGCCGGCAGCGCCAGCGACACGCCGGCCACCGCCTGCAGGCCGCCGAAGGAGCGCGCCAGCCCCTCGCAGCGCAGCGGTGCCTCGTTGTTGCCCCGGGCGGCGCTCATGCCGTGGTCTGCCCGCGCGAGAGGTCGCCGACCAGGCCAGCGGGCCGGAAGATCATCAGCAGGGTCATGGCGAGGCCGATGATGATCTGCTGCACGGCGCCGACCTCCGTGGCCGGGAGGAAGGGCAGGAAGGCGAGGGCGGCGGGCAGGGAGAGCAGCAGCACCGTCCCGATCAGCGGCCCCCACAGCGTGCCCGTGCCGCCGATGATCACCATCGCCATCATCAGGACCGAATAGTCCATGGTGAAGCTCTCGACGTTCACGAAGGAGGTGTGCAGGGCGTAGAGCGCGCCCGCCACCCCCGCCCCGGCGCAGGCGAAGCCGACCGCGAGCGTCTTCGCCGCCGCGACGTTCTTGCCCAGCGCCTCCGCCGCGCTCTCCGCGTCGCGGATCGCCGTCAGCGTGCGCCCGAAGGAGCCGCGGGCGAGCAGCGCGGTGGCGAGCAGGATCAGCGCCAGCGCGGCGAGCGCCACCGGCAGCACGCCGACCGGCACGCCGAACAGGGTGGGCAGCGGGATGCCGACCAGCCCGCCGATGCCGCCCGTCAGCGGCTTCAGCTCCGAGAACAGCGTCACCGCCACCATCTGCAGGCCGAGCGAGGCGGCAACGAAATATTCGCCGCGCACGCGCAGCGCCGGCAGGGCGAGGCAGAGCGACAGCCCGCCCGCGATCGCCGCCGCCACGATGCAGGCCAGCACCACGTCCGGCACCAGCAGCAGCGCGATCTGCGCCCCGGCATAGGCGCCGAGGCCGAAGAACACCGCATGCGCGATCGAGAAGATCCCGGCGTAGCCGAGGATGAAGTTCAGCGTCGCCGCCAGGATCCCGAAGATCGCAACCTGGGTCGCGAGGTTGGAGAGATAGGCGATCATCGTGCCGCCGCCACGCCGAAGATGCCGCTCGGGCGGAAGAGGATGAAGGCGAAGAGGACGAGGAAGGACACCGCCTCCGCCCATTGCGTGTCCACGAATTGCAGGGCGAGGCTCTCCGCCACCCCGAGCATCAGCCCGGCGAGCGCCGCACCTCGCAGCGACCCGATCCCGCCCACGATGGTCGCGGCGATGGAGATCAGCATCACCTGGTGCCCGATCGCCTCGTTGAGGCCGGAGGTCATCGCCGTGATGATCGCCGCCGGCGCGGCGAGCGCCGAGCCGATGGCGAAGGCCAGCACCGAGAGGCCGTTGGCCGAGAGGCCGTAGGTGCGGATCAGGTCCGGGTTCTGCGCCAGCGCGCGCAGCGCCACGCCGGCATGGCTGCGCGTGAGGAACACCGTCAGCGCGGCGAACAGCACCGCGGCCGTGCCGATCGCGATCCAGAGGATGGGCGCGACGAAGATCTCGGGCAGCACCTCGGTCCCGAAGCTCAGCGAGGTGTCCACGGTGGCGAGGCCGCGGCCGGCGAGCAGGCCGATCAGGTTCTGCACCACGATGCCGACGCCGAAGGCGGCGACGAAGACGGTGAAGAAGGAGCCCTCGTGGCGCTGTATCGGGCGATAGACGAAGCGTTCCATCGCCATGCCGAACAGCGTCGCGGCGGCCACCGCCACGAGCACCCCCGCCCATCCCGGCCAGTCCGCCCGCCAGGCGAAGAGGAAGGCATAGCCCGCGAGGGTGAAGGCGGTGCCGTGCGCGAAGTGGAAGATGCGGGTCGCGCCGAAGATCAGCGCGAAGCCGGCCGCCGTCAGTGCGTAGATCGCGCCCGTCTGCAGCCCGTTGATCAGGAGCTGGAGGAACAGCACCGCCCTGCGCCCTCAGCCTTGGACGATCTCAGTGCGGCCGGCTCCCTTGATCTCGTTCACCTGCATCTGGGTCATCAGGTTGCCCTGGTCGTCGAAGGTGCCGCGGCCGCCCACGAGGTCGAAGGTACGCGTGCGCAGCATGGCCTGGCGCAGGGACTCGCCGTTCACCTCTTCATTCGCCTGCTCCAGCTGCCGCGCGAGCAGGCCGAACAGGTAGGCGGCGTTGTAGTAGTTGGCGTGGTAGGCGACCGGCGTCTGGTTGTAGCGCGCGCGGAAGTCGGCGGCGAAGCGCCTCGTGATCGGGTCGCCGCTCTCGAAGTCGAGCTTCTGCGTGGTGTAGAGCGCGCCCACCGCCTCCGGAAGCTGCCGGACGCTGTCGATCGAGAAGGCGGAGTAGGAGCAGAGGATCTGCGTCACGCCGTTGTCGCGCAGGCCCTTGATGATCTGCGACTGCTGGGCGCCGAAGCTCGCGATGTACACGGCGTCCGGCCGGGTCTGGCGCACCCGGGCCGCGACCGGGCCGAATTGCTGTGCGGCGCGCGGCACGCTGAAGCTGCCGACGAGCTGGCCCCCGGCCTTCGGCAGCTCGGTGCGGAGCTGGCCGAGGATCGCGTCGCCCAGCGGATCGTCCACATAGACCAGCGCCATGCGCTTCACGTTCCGATGGCGCGTGAGGTAGTCCACCAGCACCGGCACCTCGAGGTGCGCCAGCGCGATGACGTTCCAGAAGTAGGGCGAGAGGCCCGAGAGGTCCGGCCCCACCGCGCCGCCATTGACCATGATGACCTTGGCGCGGTCGCCGATCGGCGCCACCGCCTTGGAACTGGCGGTCCAGCTCACCAGCACCCACACCGCGCGGTCCACGTTGACCAGCTTGTTCATGCCGACCACGGAGGGCTGCGGCAGGGCCTGGCTGTCCTCCGCCTGGAGCCGGATCGGCCGGCGCAGCATGTTGTCGGCGGCGATGTGCGAGAGGGCGAGCTGCGCGCCGCGGGTGAAGGCCTCGCCATATTCGGCGTTCGGGCCGCTCATCGGGAACAGCGTGCCCATGACGTAGGGCTCGCCCGATGCCTGCTGTGCCGCGGCGCTGCGGATGAAGGGCAGCGACAGGCCGGCGGCGACCAGGCCGCGGCGGCGGATCGTCGGAGCGTCGTTCATTGCGGATTTCCTCCCGAGGCGCGGGCGCATCCCTTATGGCGGGCAAACCTCCGCTCCGGCGGGCGCCGTGTCAACGCCCGCTCACCTGGGGGCCGGGGCCGGGCCGCGGCCCCGGCGCGCGCGGCTCAGGAATGGGGCAGCCGCAGTCCCGGCTCGTCCCAGGGCAGGCTGACGAGCTTGCCGGTGAGGGAGAGGGTGACGTAGGCGGTCCGCATGTCCGGCCCGCCGAAGCAGATGTTGGTCGGCATCCGCTCCGGCATCTTCACCACGCGCAGGATCTCGCCCGTGGGCGCCACCGTGGTGATCTCCCCGCTCACAAGCGTGGCGACGACGATGTTGCCGGCGGCGGTCACGGCGAGGCTGTCGAGCCGGCGGAAGCCCGGGAACTGGCAGACCAGCCGCCCGCCATGCGGGCTCGGCCAGGGCTCCTTGCGCAGGACGCCGGGGCCGAGCACGTCCCAGGCCCAGAGGCGGCCCGTCTCGGTCTCCGCTACGTAGAGGACCTTGCCGTCCGGCGAGAGGCCGATGCCGTTCGCCCCGCCGGGGACCGGGTGCGCCGCCTCGACGATGCGGGAGCCGTCCTCGGCGGCCCAGTAGACGGCGCCGTGGTCGCGCCCGCGCGCGCGCACCTTGCCGAGGTCGGAGAACCAGAACCCGCCCTGCCCGTCGAACACCAGGTCGTTCGGGCCGGAGAGGAGATGCTCCCCGCAGCGCTCGTAGAGCACGGTGACGGCGCCGGTCGCGGGGTCGATGCGCTCGATGCGCCCGCCGCGGTAGTCGGCCGAGGGGCCGGTGGGGCGGAGCATCTCCGGCCCCTCCTCGTGCCAGGCGAAGCCGCCGTTGTTGGTCACGTAGAGGCTGCCGTTCGGACCGAGGGCGAGGCCGTTCGGCCCGCCGCCGGGACGCGCGATCACGCTCTTGGTGCCGTCCGGCGCGACGCGCGTGATCCGCCCCGCCTCGATCTCCACCAGCGCGACCGAACCGTCGGGCATGGCGACCGGCCCCTCGGGGAAGCGCAGGCCGTCGGCCAGCACGCGCAGCGATGTCGGTTGCTCAGCAGCGGTCATTCCGTCCGTTTCCTCCTCCACGCGACCGGCGGCCATCATGGAGCAGCGCGGCGGCGCTGCGAAGCCGCACGGCCACCGGCGGCAGAGGGCCGGCGTCAGCGCCGGCGCCAGACCTCGACCATGCCGTGCTCTGCCGGGACGGTGCCGAACAGCGTGTAGGAGGCCCGGAGCGCCGCGGAGACCATCGCGGCGGCCTCCGGGCGGAGATCGTCCCATTGCCCGCGATCGAGGACGATGAAGCGCGGGCGCGAGGCGAGGACGCGCGCGAGTTCCGCATCGGCCTCGCTGCCGGTCAGCCCGCCGACAGTCCCGATGAGGTGATCGGGAAAGACGAAGCGCGTCGGCAGGCCGGCGCTGGCCAGGAAATACGTGACCGGGTGGAAATTCACCACGTAGATCGGCTCGCCCGGCGGCAATTCGGTGGCGATCAGCGCCGCCACCTTGCGCGGCGGGTCCGCCTCGCGCAGGCCGAGCCCGTAGAGGAGGCCCGGCGCCGCCGCGCTGGCCGCGGCGTTCAGCGCGACGGCCCCGAGCAGCCCCGTGAAGGCCAGCGCACCCCGGCCGAGCGGCACGCCGTGGACCAGGCGGCGTGCGCCCAGGGCGGCGAGCAAGGACAGCGGCGGCAGCCAGATGAGGAAGTAGTGCAGGATGAACTTGCCCGGCAGGGCGACGGCGATGGTGGCGACGGCGAGCCAGACCGCCGCGATCCGCGTCAGGACGGCACCTCCCGCTGCCTGCGCCGCCGCCCCGTGCCGCGGCTCGGCGCGGAGGCCGCGCCTCGGAGCCAGCGCGGCGGCCGCCAGCGCGAAGGGCAGGAGCAGGGTGGCCGTCGTGCCGACCACGATGCGCACCGCCACCACCGCCTCGATCGGATCGGCCGCATAGCGCAGCGGAGCGAGGATGCCGCCCTCGACGAACGCCCCGAATTCGCCCCGCGCCGCATAGGCGAGCCCGAGCGCCGCCGTGGGCGCCGCGCAGAGCGCCGCATAGGCCGCCGCCATGGCGAGCGCCCGCCCGGTCGGCAGCACGCCGCGCCACCAGGCGGGCCCGGCCAGCAGCGCGAACACCAGGCAGCCCTCCGGCACCACGACCTGCTTGATGGTCAGCGCGAGGCCGATCGCCAGCCCGGCCGCCGCGACCTGCGTCCAGGTGGGCGGCGCGCCCTCGCGGACGAGGCGCGCGGCGGCGCGCACGCCGAGCGCCATGGCCGCCACGACGAAGGGGGCGAACAGGATCTCGGTGTTCGTCGCCAGCCCGCCGAGCATCACGCTCGACCCGACATAGAGCAGGCCGGCGCCGAGCCCGAGCAGGCGAGGGCCGCCCGCGGCCCGCACCAGGCCGTAGAGCGCGAATGCCGTCGCGGCGACCGCCAGGGCACCGAGCAGGCGGACGGCGAGGATGGTCTGGCCGAAGACCGCCAGCGCGCCCGCGATGAGGGCCGGCGCCCCGACCGGATGCATGTCCCACACCGCGACGTAGGGCCAACCGCCGCGCAACCACTCCCGCGCCTGGAGGATGTAGAGCCCCTCATCGGGGTCGATCACGGAAGGGATGTAGGACGGCGCCCGGAGGAGGAGGGCCGCCAGGACGAACCAGGCAGGGGCCAGCAGCAGCGCCCAAGGGTGCCGAAGGATGGACTGCCGCTGCCGCGCAGGCCCGAGGATATCCGCCTCGTCCCGCGAAGCCGGACGGACCGGACCACGGGCCGGCGGTGCTGCAGAGCCGATGCCGGCCAAGGCGCCGGCCGGTGAGGGGTGGAAGGCCCCGCTCGCCGGCAGGACGGGGGAAGGCTCCGTGGCTGCCCGCTGGAGTCCCAGCCGCCCGTCCGGACCACTCTGCGCGCGCAACCTAGGACCCTCCCCGCCCGGCGCTTCCCGCACGGATGCGCAGCGTCTGTCGCCCGACGCGGCGGATGGGTGATGCCCGGCGCGGAAAGTCCTGACGTTCGGAGCCGGGCATCGGGGTGCGCAGGCCGAAGCGGGGCTGCGGCGACGTGGCGGCCGCGCGCCAGCCAAGGAAGCCATCATGCCGGCCGTGCGGCCAGCGAACATGGCTCCGCATTCCGCGCGGCGGGCATGAGGCGCCGTCCGGCCGGGATCTCCCCGGCCGCGACGCGCCGCAGGCGCGCCTGACCGCCGCGTCCCTGCGGCCCGGTGATTCGGCCGCGGCGGATCGTCCCGGCGGAAGGCCTTCGCGGCGGCGCGGCCCGGAGCGGGCGTCGTCGTCGTTCCTCATCCGGAGGCTCCCCCCATCATCGGCTATTGTCGTCCACGATCCTCCATCAGCGGCGCCGTGGCGCCGGGTCCCGGCGGATCAGCCGCCCACCGCCGGGCATCGTTCCGGCGCGGTCCAGTGGGTGAGGCGGAGAGAGCCGATCCTCCAGCTCCCGGTCGGCCGTGCGTCGAGCTGGCGCAGGACCGGCTCCAGCGCGGCGCGGCTGTCCGCGCCTGCCTTGCCGCGCCCGGCGATCCAGAGGCCCGGGACGGTGCCGAGCGCGGCGCAGAGCTCCGCCGCGCCCGGCCGCACCCACGCCGCGCGGGGCGCGAGCATCGCGCGCGCCATCGGCAGGAAGGGCGCCTCGTAGCCGAGGCCGACCGCGGCGAGCGGCAGCTCGGCGCCGCCAGCGCGGCGCAGGTAGTGGCGCGCCGCCACGGCCTCGAACACGCCGATGCCGACCAGCGCCTCGCCCGGCCGCGCCGCGGCGGCGATCCGCTCGCCAAGCAGGTCCCAGTACTCCTCGTAGTGGTTCATCCGCGCGTGGATGGCGAGCGAGCGCGCCTGGGGCGCCAGGATCAGCAACAGCGCGAGCGCCGCCACGGCCGGCCGGCGGATCGCGCCGAGCCCTGCGGCGAGCAGCGGGATCCAGAAGACCAGCGTGAACAGCAGGGTGCGCTCGAACAGCACATGCTCGATGAGCAGGGCGATCACCGGGAAGGCGAGCAGCGCGAAGGCCAACGCCGCGAGGCAGCCGAGGAATTCCGCCTCGCGCCGGCAGAGCGCCACCGCCACGGCCAGCGCCCCGAGCTGCAGCGCCGCGACCGGCACGGCGAGCCGGGTGAGATAGGGCGCGAGCAGCACGTCCTTGATGCGGTCGAACGCCTCCGCCACGGTCACCGGCGGCATCCAGGCGATGACCGGGCGCGGCACGTCGAGGATCGCGATCGCCCAGAGGAGCCAGGGCGTGGCGATGACGAGCGCCCCGAGCCCCGCCGCGACCAGCGGCGCGAGCCGGGTGAGGGAGAGGATCTGCCCGCGCGCCAGCAGCGTGGCCCCCGCATAGACGAAGACCGCGGCGACGGCGACCACGCCGGTCCCGTGCAGCGCGATGGGAAGCGAGGCGAGGACGGCGAGCAGCGCGGCGAGGGCCCAGCGCCGGCGCGGCGTCTCCGCCGCGTTCAGGGCCTGCGCCGCCAGCAGCGCGCCGAGCACGGCCAGGAAGAAGAGCGCATAGGTCCGCGCCTCCTGCGAGAAGCGCACATGCGCCGGCGCCACTGCGAGCAGCGCCGCCCCGATCAGCGCCGCGCGCGGCCCGAAGGCGCGGCGGCAGAACAGGTACATCAGGGGCACCGCGGCCGCCCCGGCCAGCGCGGAAGGCAGGCGCAGCCACCACTCCTCGGCCGGGCCGAGGTCGAGCCAGAAATTCGCCAACGCGTAGTACGCGGGTGGACTCGCCTCGGTCCAGGCGACGTGGCGCAGGAAGTCCCCCCAGCCGAGCTGCCCGATCCCGAGGGTGGCGGCCTCGTCCACCCAGAAAGGCCGCTCGCCAAGGCCGTACAGCCGCAGCACCACGCCGAGCACGAGGATCGCCGGCAGGACCAGCGCCGGAAGAAGCAGACGCGACGCGGCCCCGTGGGCAGCGGCGGCGGGTCTTGCCGGGACCGCCGCCGGTACCGTGGCGTCCAGACGCCGGACCGGCCGGCCTTCATCGGCCACAGGCCGCAGCGCGGCCGTTTCGGCCGGTCTTTCAAGGTCCCGGGTCGCCGGCGGTGTCATCATCGGTGCAGCCAGTGCCGCCGTGGCCGCAGCGCCGTGGCATGCCTCGCCTCAGGAGGGCACCCGCTGCCGCTCCTCGCCGGTCCGATCCCTTCCGGTCGCTGCTCGCCCATCGCCTTCCTGCCGGAGGCCACGCTCTTGCGCGCGCCGAACCTTCCGAACGTCGAACGCGAAACGGGCACGGCGGTTGCAACGCCTTCTCTCGATGTAGCCGCAGGAAGTCTCGCGGCGGGCCCCGGCCGGCTCCCCGGCGCGCCCGTGCCGCGCGCGGGGGCTTGACGGCGCCTCCCCGGACCGGAACGGTCGCGCCATGCCAGACCGTCGCGCGGACGCCATCGACCCGGTCACCCTCGCCGTCCTCGACAATCGCTTCCGCGCGATCGTCGAGGAGATGGGGGAGGCGATGCTGCGCACGACCTACTCCCAGATCCTCAACTCCTCGCGCGACTTCTCGATCGCGCTCTGCGACGCGCGCTGCCGCCTCGTTGCGCAGGCCGACCACATCCCGGTCCATGTCGGCGCCATGCCCTTCGCCGCGCAGGCGGTGGTGGAGACCTTCGGGGACGCCATCGCCGAAGGCGACATCTACCTGCTCAACGACCCCTATCACGGCGGCAGCCACCTGCCCGACCTCACCGCCGTCGTGCCGGTCTTCGCCGAGGGCGCGCTGCGCTTCCTCTGCGTCGTCCGCGCGCACCACACCGACATCGGCGGCGCCACGCATGGCGGCTACAACCCCGCCGCCACCGAGATCTGGCAGGAGGGGCTGCGCGTGCCGCCGATCCGCCTCGGCGAGGGACGGTGGCCGCGCGAGGACCTGGTCGCGATGATCACCGCCAACACCCGCCTGCCGCGCGACGTGCGCGGCGACCTGATGGCGATGATCGGCGCGGCGCATCTCGGTGAGCGGCGCCTGCTCGCGCTCCTCGCGCGCCACGGCGCGGGGGAGCTGGACGCGGCGGTGGACGCGATCCTCGACCTCGCGGAGGGGCATGCGCGGCGCATCGTCGCAACCTGGGCGGACGGCACCTGGCGCGGCGAGGCGTTCCTGGACGACGACGGCTTCGGCGGCGAGGACATCGCGATCCGCGCCACCGTGACCAAGCGCGGCGATTCGCTGACCGTGGACCTCTCGGAGAGCGACCCGCAGACGCCGGGATTCGTGAACTCCTCCTACCCCAACATGATGAGCGCGGTGCGCATGGCCTTCGCCTTCCTGCTCGACCCGGAGGTGGCGAAGAACGACGGCGCCTTCCGCCCGCTCACCGTGCGCGCGCGGGAGGGTACGGTGGTCTGGGCGCGCGAGGGCGCGCCGGTGACGATGTGCACCTCCCACTGCTCGAACGAGATCGTCGAGGCGGTGGTGAAAGCGCTGGCGAATGCCTGCCCGGAGCGGGCGATGGGCGGCTGGGGCCGGCGCTTCCGCGTGGCGATCAAGGGGCGCGACGCGCGCCGGCCGGGGCGCGAATTCGTCTGGCACATGTTCCATGCGCGCCCTGGCGGCGGCGGCTCGGCGAAGGGCGACGGCTGGTCCACCGTCGGCGAGTGGCACTCCGCCGGCGGGCTGAAATTCGGCTCGGTCGAGATGGCGGAGGCACGCTTCCCCCTGTTCTTCCGCCACCACGAGTTCCAGCCCGACTCGGCGGGCGACGGCCAGCACCGCGGCGGCCTCGGCGGCGAGCTCGAACTGGTGATCGAGACCGACGGCCCGGCGGTGGCGAACACGGCGGGCGATGGGGCGCGTTACGGCTCGGCCGGCATCCTCGGCGGACGCGATTCGGTGCCGCACCGCTATCGCCTCCTGCGCGCGGATGGCACGGAGCGCGTGCTGCGCACCAAGGAGGTCGGCATCCCGCTCGCGCCGGGCGACGTGCTGCATGTACGCGCCGCGGGCGGAGGCGGCTGGGGACCGCCGGAGAAGCGCGACCCCGCCGCCCGCGCGGCCGACCTCGCCGAAGGCTACGTCACCCGATGAGTGGCGAGGGGCGCGAAGCCGCGGGCGGCTACCGCATCGGCATTGACGTCGGCGGCACCTTCACCGACGTCGTCTGCATCGGCCCCGACGGCCGCACCACCCTCGCCAAGGCCGCGAGCACGCCCGCCGACCAGAGCGAGGGCGTGGTCGAGGCGCTGCGCGTGCTGGCGCAGGCGCTGGGCGTGCCGCTCCCCGACCTGCTCGCGCGCACGGATCGCATCGTCCACGGCACCACCGTCGCGACCAACGCGCTGCTCGAGCGCAAGGGCGCGCGCGTCGCGATGCTCACCACCGCCGGCCACCGCGACGTGATCGAGATGCGCGAGGGCCTGAAGCCCGACCGCTACGATCTGCGCCTGCCTCCGCCCCCGCCCCTGGTCCCGCGCCGCCTGCGCCTTCCGGTGCGCGAGCGCCTGCGCGTGGACGGGCGCATGGAGGTGCCGCTCGACGAGGTTTCGCTCGCCGAGGCGATCGAGGCGTTGCGCGCGGCCCAGGTGGAGGCCGTCGCGGTCTGCTTCCTCCATTCCTGGCGCGATCCGTCGCACGAGCGCCGCGCCGGGGAGGCCGTGGCGAAGGCCCTGCCCGGCGTCTACGTCACCCTCTCCTCCGACGTGCTGCCGCAGATCAAGGAGTTCGAGCGCTTCTCGACGGCGGCGGTGAACGCCTATGTCGGCCCGGTCGTCGCGCGCTACCTGACGCGCCTGCGCGCGCGGCTCGGCGAGGCGGGCTATGCCGGTCCCGTCTTCGTCACCCTCTCGCATGGCGGCGTCGCGCCGGTCGAGGAGGCGGCGCGGCTCGCCGCCGGCACCGCGCTCTCCGGCCCGGCGGGCGGCGTGGCGGCGGGCGTGGCGCTCGCGGCGCGCGGGCTCGGGGCGAACCTCGTCACCTTCGACGTCGGCGGCACCTCCACCGACATCGCGCTGGTGACGGAGGGCGAGGCGGCGCTCGGTCGCGGCCGCGTCGTCGGCGGCGAGCGCATCGCGCTCGAAAGCCTCGACATCGTGACGCTCGGCGCGGGCGGCGGCTCGATCGCGCATGTCGGGCCGGGCGGCACGCTCCAGGTCGGGCCGCAGAGCGCCGGCGCTGTCCCCGGTCCCGTCTGCTACGGCCAGGGCGGCACGGAGCCGACGCTGACCGACGCCAACCTGCTGCTCGGCTACCTCGATCCCGCGAACTTCCTCGGCGGGCGGCGGCAGCTCGACATGGCGGCGGCGGAGCGCGCCTTCGCCGCGCTCGGCGAGCGCCTTGGCCTCACCGCGATGCAGGCGGCGGCGGGGACGCATCGCCTCGCCAATGTCCGCATGGCGGACGGCATCCGCGTCGCCACCGTGCGCCGGGGCGTGGATCCCCGTGACTACGCCCTGCTCGGCTTCGGCGGCGCCGCCGGCCTGCACGCCACCGCCGTGGCGCGCGAGCTCGGCATCCACCGTGTCGCCGTGCCGCTCTTCGCCGCCGGGCTCTCGGCCTGGGGCATGCTGCACACGGACCTGCGCTACGAGGTCGCGCGCAGCGAGGCCGACACCGCCGGCGGCGTGCCGCCCGACGAGGCGCTGCGCGCCGCCTTCGCCGCGCTGGAGGCGGAGGGCCGCGCCCGCGTCGCCGCCTGGTTCGGCGGCCAGGTCGAGACGCGCCGTGCCGCCGACATGCGCTATGGCGAGCAGGTCTTCGAGATCGCCGTGCCGCTCGACGGGCTCGACTGGGAGTCGCCCGGCCTTGCCGACCGCGTGCGCGAGGCCTTCCACCGCCGCCACGAGGCGCTGTTCACCTACGCGCTGCGCGGCGAGGAAGTGGTGCTGGTGAATGCGCGCGTCGCCGTGGTGGGCCGCCTGCCGCCCATGCCGGCGCGCGAGGCGCCCGCCGCGGCCGCGCCCGCCGCGCCCGGCGCCAGGCCGCGCATATGGGTCGTTTA